>NZ_JBFBHW010000007.1:0-262712 GCF_040685395.1 Kitasatospora sp. NPDC088779
GGCTCCCAGTAGACGACTGGGTTGATAGGCCGGATATGGAAGCCCTGTGAGGGGTGGAGTTGACCGGTACTAATAGGCCGAGGGCTTGTCCTCAGTTGCTCGCGTCCACTGTGTTGTTCTGAAACAACGACCCCAACCCGTTTGGTCACGGGGTTGGTGCGGTTGACAGTTTCATAGTGTTTCGGTGGTCATAGCGTGAGGGAAACGCCCGGTTACATTCCGAACCCGGAAGCTAAGCCTTACAGCGCCGATGGTACTGCAGGGGGGACCCTGTGGGAGAGTAGGACGCCGCCGAACAATCATTCACAGAGAACCCCCATCCGGGAAACCGGATGGGGGTTCTTTGCGTTTCCGGCCCACAGGAGCACCTCACCAGGGTCCCTCACGAAAGTTCAAAAAAAGTTCGGCCGGCCATGTCGAGAACCCGTGGCTGGCTCCGTCCCCGGGGTGAACGCGGCCACAATGGGTCGCACCAGCACCGAGGAGAACATCATGGCCAAGTACCTGCTGCTCAAGCACTACCGAGGCGCCCCGGCTCCGGTCAACAACGTGCCCATGGACCGATGGACGCCCGAGGAGATCTCGGCGCACGTGCGGTACATGCAGGACTTCGCGGACCGGCTGGAGAAGACCGGCGAGTTCGTCGACGGCCAGGCGCTCGCTCCCGAGGGGACCTTCGTCCGGTACGACGGCGAGGGGCGCCCGCCGGTGACCGACGGCCCGTTCGCCGAGACCAAGGACTTGATCGCCGGCTGGATGGTGATCGACGTCGACAGCTACGAGCGCGCCGTCGAGCTGGCCGGGGAGCTGTCGGCCGCTCCCGGGGCGGGCGGGCGGCCGATCCACGAGTGGCTGGAGCTGCGTCCGTTCCTGGCCGCGCCGCCCACCGTCACCGAGTGACCTCGCCGGTGGACGGAGTCCTGCTCCGGAGTCTCGCGCCGAGCGTGCTCGGTATCCTCGTCCGCCGCGGAGCCGACTTCGCGGCGGCCGAGGACGCCGTGCAGGACGCGCTGGTCGAGGCGGTCCGCGTCTGGCCGGCCGGTCCGCCGCGGGACCCCAAGGGCTGGCTGGTCACCGTGGCCTGGCGCCGGTTCCTCGACGCGGCCCGGGCGGACGCGGCCCGCCGCCGGCGCGAGGACCGGGTCGACGGGGAACCGGAGCCGGGGCCCGCGTCCGCGGTGGACGACACGCTCCAGCTCTACTTCCTGTGCGCGCACCCGTCGTTGACGCCGTCGTCGGCGGTCGCGCTCACGTTGCGCGCCGTGGGCGGGCTGACCACCCGCCAGATCGCCCAGGCCTACCTGGTGCCCGAGGCGACCATGGCGCAGCGCATCAGCCGGGCCAAGCGGACCGTCTCGGGGGTGCGGTTCGACCGGCCCGGCGATGTCGCCACCGTGCTGCGCGTCCTCTACCTGGTCTTCAACGAGGGCTACTCCGGGGACGTCGACCTCGCCGCCGAGGCCATCCGGCTGACCCGGCAGCTCGCGGAGGTGATCGACCACCCCGAGGTGGCGGGGCTGCTCGCCCTGATGCTGCTCCACCATGCCCGGCGCGGGACCCGGACCGCGTCCGACGGGAGCCTGGTGCCGCTCGCCGAGCAGGACCGTGGCCGGTGGGACACCGGGTTGATCGCCGAGGGTGTCGGGATCCTGCAAGCGGCCCTGGGCCGCGACCGGCTGGGCGAGTTCCAGGCCCAGGCCGCCATCGCGGCCCTCCATGCCGACGCGCCCACCGCGGAGGAGACCGACTGGGTGCAGATCGTCGAGTGGTACGACGAGCTCGCCCGCCTGACCGAGAGCCCGGTCGTCCGGCTCAACCGCGCGGTGGCCGTCGGTGAGGCCGACGGGCCGCGCGCCGGGCTGGCGGCGCTCGGGGAGCTGGACGGTTCGCTGCCCCGCCACACGGCGGTGGCGGCGTACCTCCACGAGCGCGACGGTGATTTGGAGACGGCGGCCCGGCTGTATGCCGAGGCGGCCCACCAGGCCCCCAACCTCGCCGAGCGCGACCACCTCATGCGCCAGGCCGCCCGGCTGAACGCCCGTCGGCCTCGCTGACGGACCAGGCAGGAGGCGCGGCGTCACCACGGACTGCCCGTTGAAGGGACGGGACCGTACGACGTGACCAAGGAACGGGACCAAGGAACGGGACCAAGAGGCGGGACCGCCCGTACGGGCGAGGCTCAGAGGCGGCCGGCGGCCTTGAGCGCGAGGTAGGTGTCGGCGAGGGCGGGGGCGAGCTGGGCGGGGGAGGCGTCGAGGACGGTGACGCCGTGGCGCGTGAGGAGGTCGGCGGTGGCGCGGCGGTCGGCGCGGGTCTGTTCGGCGGCGGCGGCGCCGTAGACGGCTTCCAGGGTGCCGCGGCCGGCGGCGAGGGCGTCCAGGTGGGGGTCGGCGACGCAAGCCAGGACCACCTCGTGGCGCTTGGTGAGCAGCGGCAGCAGCGGGCGCAGGCCGTCTTCGACCGGGGCCGTGTCGAGGCCGGTGAGCAGGACGATCAGCGAGCGGTGCGGTGCCATCTTGAGGGCGGTGGAGACCAGTGAGCGCATGTCGGTCTCGTGCAGGGCCGGTTGGAGGGAGGCCATCGCGTTGGTGAAGGCCGGCAGGATCTCGCTGGGCGAGCTGCCGGCGACCGCGGCGCGCTTGCGGGCGTCGTGGGCGAGCAGGTCGACCCGGTCGCCGGCGCGGGTGGCGAGGGCGGTGAGCAGCAGGGCGGCGTCGAGGGCGGCGTCGAGGCGGGGCGCGTCGCCGACCCGGCCGGCGGAGGTGCGGCCGGTGTCGAGGACGACGAGGATGTGCCGGTCGCGTTCGGGGCGCCAGGTGCGGACGGCGACGGTGTTGCGGCGGGCGCTGGCCCGCCAGTCGATGGAGCGGACGTCGTCGCCGGGCAGGTACTCGCGCAGGGAGTCGAACTCGGTGCCCTGGCCGCGGGTCAGGACCGAGGTGCGGCCGTCGAGTTCGCGCAGCCGCGCGAGCCGGGAGGGCAGGTGCTTGCGGCTGTTGAACGGGGGCAGGGCTCGGACTGTCCAGGGCAGGTGGTGCGAGCCCTGGCGGCCGGCCAGGCCGAGCGGCCCGAGCGAACGGACCGTCACCCGTCGGGCGTGGTGGTCGCCGCGGCGGGTCGGGGTGAGCACGGTGACGGCCCGGCGCCGCTCGCCGGCGGGGACGTGCAGGGTGTGTCGGGAGGCGGCCTCGGCGGTGCCCGGCCGCCAGGCGGACGGGGCCCAGGCGTCGCGGATCCGGGCCCGGAGGGGCCGCCCGGAGGGGTTGGTGACGGTCAGTTCGACGGAGGCGGGTTCGCCGAGCCGGACGGTGGTGTCGCCGCCCCGGCCGAGTTCCAGACCGCGGACGGGGGCGGCGAGCACCAGGTCGATCGCGGCGGCGAGCAGCACGGCGCCGGTGACGAGGCCGATCCCGGCCCAGGACGGCAGCAACAGGCCCACGACGAGCGTGCCGAGCGCGGCGAGCAGGGCGGTTCGCCCGGTGAGGGCCATGCGGTGCGCTCCTTCGGGAACGGGCGGTTCAGCGGGGGGCGGGCGTCTGGGCGAGGACGGCCTGGATGACGGAGTCGGCGGTGACGCCCTCCATCTCGGCCTCGGCGCGCAGCGCGACGCGGTGCCGCAGGGTGGGCAGGGCCAGGGCCTTGACGTCGTCGGGGGTGACGTAGTCGCGGCCGGCGAGCCAGGCCCAGGCGCGGGAGGCGGCCAGCAGGGCGGTGGCACCGCGCGGCGAGACGCCGATGGACAGCGACGGGGACTGCCGGGTGGCCCGGCAGAGGTCGACGATGTACGCGAGGATCTCGGGGGAGACGGTCAGCTTGGCGATCTGCTCGCGGGCGGCGGCGAGGTGCGCGGGCCCGGCGACCGGGCGGACGCCGGCGGCGGCGAGGTCGCGGGGGTCGAAGCCGGCGGCGTGCCGGGACAGGACCTGGAACTCCTGGTCCCGGTCGGGCAGCGGCAGGACCAGCTTGAGCAGGAAGCGGTCCAGCTGGGCCTCGGGCAGCGGGTAGGTGCCCTCGTACTCGACCGGGTTCTGGGTCGCGGCGACCAGGAACGGGACGGGCAGCGCGCGCGGCACGCCGTCGACGGTGACCTGGTGCTCCTCCATGGCCTCCAGCAGGGCGGCCTGGGTCTTCGGCGGGGTGCGGTTGATCTCGTCGGCGAGCAGCAGGTTGGTGAAGACCGGGCCGGGCTGGAAGGAGAACTCGGCGGTCCGGGCGTCGTAGACGAGGGAGCCGGTGACGTCGCCGGGCATCAGGTCGGGGGTGAACTGGATGCGCTTGGTGTCCAGGTTGAGCGCGGTGGACAGGGTGCGGACCAGCAGGGTTTTGGCGACGCCGGGGACGCCCTCCAGCAGGACGTGGCCGCCGCAGAGCAGGGCGACGACGAGGCCGGTGACGGCGGCGTCCTGGCCGACCACGGCCTTGCCGATCTCGGCGCGCAGGGCGGTGAGTGCGGCGCGCGGGTCGGCGGCGGTGTCGGGGGTGCCCGGGGTGGCAGCCGCCGCGCCGGGGGTGCTGGACGGGGTGGCGGTGGCCTGTTCGGTCACGGGTTCCGTACCTGCCTTTCGAGGGCGTCGAGGTCGTCGGCGAGCCGCAGCAGTGCGGTGTCGTCGGTCGGGGGCGGGCCGAAGAGGAGGGCCCGGACGTCGCCGGCGGGCTGCTCGGGGAGGCGGTCGGCCACGGCCGCGCAGAGGGTGTCGGGGTCGGGCGCGCCGGCGTGGAGCGGGACGCCCAGGGCCGGGGCGAGGCGGTGCGCGGCGGCCCGGCGCAGGGCCTCGGCGGCGCGGCCGCGGGCCTTGGCGCGGCGGTAGAGCCGGGCGCGGCCCTCGGTGGTCTCGGCGGCGCGGACCACCACGGGCAGGTTCTCGCTGATCACGGGGCCGAGTCGGCGGCCGCGCCAGAGGGCGGTCAGGACGGCGGCGACGGCGAGCTGGTAGCCGGCCCAGCGCCAGCCGTCCGGGATGTAGTCGCCGAAGGTCTTGTCCCGGGTGCCCTGGGCGAGCGGGGTGCTGTAGTCGGGCAGGTGCCAGGTGAGGCGGGGCTGGGAGCCGAGCAGGCCGAGGGCGAGGGCGGCGTTGCCGTCCTTGGCGAGCTGCTCGTTGTGGAGGAAGGCGCCGGTGCCGAGCACGATGACGTCGCCGCCGGCGGTCGGGGCGCTGACCAGCGGGTAGCCGTGGCCGCGCGGGTAGCAGCCGGCGCCGCGGCTGCCGCTGGTGTAGAGCATTCCGCCGATCTCGGCGCTGCCGGCCCGCACGGCCTCGGTGAGCGGGCACTGTGCGGTGGTGCTGCGGACGGAGGCGTAGGAGGGCCCGCCGTCCTCGTCGGAGGGGCGGATGCCGGGGGCCAGGGCGCTGAGTGCGGCCGGACCGGGGGCGACGAGGACGAGCCGGCTGTGCCGGGCTGCGGCGACGGAGCGCAGTTCGGCGGGGCCGAGCAGGTCGGGCTCGGGCAGGACGAGGGTGTCGGCGCCGCCCGGGTGGCCGGTGAGGTCGGTGGTGAGGTCGGTCTTGAGGCCCTGGTGTTCGAGCAGCGCGAGGACGGCGTGGCTGCCGTCCTGGTCGTAGGAGCGCGGGTCGAGCGGCGGGTAGCGGCGGTCCTGGCCGAGGGCGGCCACGGCGGTGGCGCCGATCAGCAGGACGGCGAGGACGAGCAGGTACCAGCGGGCCCGGCGCCAGAGGCCGCGGCCGGTGGGGGCGAGGCTGGTCGTGGCCGGCCCGCCGGGGGCAGGGGTGGCGGGCGGCTGCGGCGCGGGCGGCGCGGGGGCGGTGCTGGTCATGCCGCTCCTCCCAGGGCCGGGCGGGCGCGTTCCAGGGTCCGGTCGAGCTCGCGCAGCAGCTGGTACGCGGCCTGGTCGGCGGTGCGCTCGCCGTAGGCGATGTCGTCGAAGGTGAGGGCGGCGGCGGCCAGGGCGGCGGCGTGGTCGGGCAGGGCCCGGCCGGCCTCGGTGGCGGCCTCGTCGGCGGTGCGGCCGGGGCGGACGTCGAGCAGGGTGCGTTCCTCCAGGGCCCGGACCAGGGCTCGCATCTGTGCGCGGACGGCCTCGTTCCAGTGCCCGGCGGCGGCGTGCCGTTCGGCGTCGGCCCGGTACTGGCCGGCGCCGCGCGGTCCTTCGACGCCGTAGACGTCGAGGACGGTGCGGGCCGCGCGCCGTGGCGCGCCGAGGCGCCACCAGAGGGCGGCACCGATCAGCAGGGCGACGATCAGGAAGAGCACCAGGCCGGTGGTGCCGCTGGTGCCGTTGCCGGAGATGCTGTCGAGCGCGTCGGTGATGTGGTCGTTGAGCCAGGTCATGACCCGTTCCAGGACGCTCGGGTCGTGCTTGTGGTACTCGGCGTTGAGCAGCTCGTCGCGGGCGGCGTCGCGGGCCGGGTCACGCGGGACGGTGACCGGGGCGCCGCCCGCGACGAGGAGCCTGTCCCCCCAGGTAGGCATCCGGGTCAGCGCCTCGCGGGGGGTCGGCCGGCCTGGTCGCCCCAGCCGGTGGCGCCGGACTCGGCGAGGCCGGCGGCGCGGGCGAGTTCGATGTCCAGGGCCTCGCGGCGGATCCGCTGGTCGACGTAGATGAGGACGCCGAGGGCGGCCCGGAAGGGGATGGTGAGGGTGGCGGCGATGATGCCGGCGATCGCGGTGGTGATCAGCATCGCGGTGGGCTCGTGGGCCGAGGTGAGGTCGACCTGGCGGTCGAGGTCGCTGAAGCCGAGGACGAGTCCGGCGAAGCGGAACGGGATCGCGATGACCATGGCGACGATGAAGGTCAGCACCTCGCCGAGCAGCGAGATGCCGAAGATGCGCCACCAGGAGCCGAGGGTCAGCCGCCGGGAGCGGGACAGCGCGGTCCGCACGCCCTGCTTCTCCAGCATCAGGGCGGGGGCGGCCAGGCTGAACCGGATCCACAGCCAGAACCCGACCGGGATGGTCAGGATGCCGACGAGGAACAGCAGGGCCTCCGTCTCGGGGGCGCCCGCCGAGCCGGAGGCGTAGAAGTACCAGGGGCTGAAGCCGAGCAGGACCACACCGCCGGACATCAGGCCGGTGAGCAGGGTCAGCCCGAGCAACTGCGGCAGCCGGCGGCGGGCGTCGCGCCAGGCGTCCCCGGCGTTCGCGGACTGCCCGAGGACGGCGCGGCTGACGACCATGGTGAGCAGCGCGGTGGCGACCACGCCGAGCAGCACCGTCAGCGGCATCGAGGCCAGCATGGTCGTCACCTGGGTGGCGGGGCCGGTCTTGCCCTTGACCAGCAGCTGGGCGGCGACGTTGCCGGCCTGCTCGACGACGGCGATGCCGAGGGAGAGGGCGAGGGTCGTCCGCCAGTGCTTGCGGATGGTGGCGACGGAGCCGTCGAGGAGTTCGCCGAGTCCGAGCGGGCGCAGCGGGATGACGCCGGGCTTGGGGCTCTGCGGAGCGCCCCAGCCGTAGGGGTGGTGGCCGCCCGGTGCGGGCCGGCTCCAGTCGGGCCGGGCCTGCTGACCGCTCCAGCCAGGGGCCGGGGCGGGGGCGCCCTGCGGTGGTGCCGACGGCCCGGGCACGGCGGCGGGCGCGTCGGCCGGGGGCCGGGCGTCGTCGCGGGGCGGCTCGGGCGAGCCGGGCGAGGCCCAGCCCGGAGTGTCGGTCATCACTGCTCCTCGGAGGGGCGTCACGGGCGCGGTTCCGGGCGGATCTTTCGCCCGCGCGCAGCGCCCATCGTGCCATGGGGTCTGGGAAGGCCCCATGGGTATCCGGCCGCTGATCGGAAACGGGGGCCTTCCGGTGGTCGGGCGGTGGGCCGCGGGCCGTTCGAAGACGTTCCAGCCGGGCACATTCGCCCGGTATGGCCGGAATTAACCGGTGGGGGGAGTTGGCCGTTGTGGAGCATTGGCACTGCTGTGCGGCAGGTCACAATCCGGTAATGAGAGGATGGACGCATGAAGGGACGCGTCCTCGTCGTTGATGACGACTCCGCACTGGCCGAGATGCTCGGTATCGTGCTGCGTGGTGAGGGTTTTGAGCCGTTTTTCGTCGCGGATGGGGACAGGGCGCTAGCTGCGTTCCGGGAGACCAAGCCCGACCTGGTCCTGCTCGACCTGATGCTGCCCGGTCGGGACGGTATCGACGTCTGCCGGCAGATCCGGGCGGAGTCCGGTATTCCGATCGTCATGCTGACCGCGAAGACCGACACGGTCGACGTCGTGGTGGGCCTGGAGTCGGGTGCCGACGACTACGTCACCAAGCCGTTCAAGCCCAAGGAGCTGGTGGCCCGGGTGCGTGCCCGGCTGCGCCGTGCCGAGGAGCCGACGCCTGAGCAGCTGACCATCGGCGACCTGGTGATCGACGTGGCCGGCCACTCGGTGAAGCGGGACGGCCGGGGCATCCCGCTGACCCCGCTGGAGTTCGACCTGCTGGTCGCGCTGGCCCGCAAGCCCTGGCAGGTGTTCACCCGTGAGGTGCTGCTGGAGCAGGTCTGGGGCTACCGGCACGCGGCGGACACCCGCCTGGTCAACGTCCACGTGCAGCGCCTGCGGTCCAAGATCGAGAAGGACCCGGAGCGCCCCGAGATCGTGGTGACCGTCCGTGGCGTCGGCTACAAGGCCGGACCCAGCTGACGTGACGCACCTGGCTGACGAAGCCCCGTCGGGTTCCGCGACCGACGGGGCCGACGCGGTTCGCGGGTCCGTGCTGAGTTCGACCACCCGCCGTCGGCGCCGGGCGGCCGCGTTCGCGCTGCTGACCCGTCAGCTGCGTCGGCCCGCGCGCCGGGTGACGGCGCTGTACCGCCGGTCGATCCAGCTGCGCGTGGTGGCGGTCTCGCTGCTCGCGTCCATCGCGGTCGTCCTGGTGCTCGGCGTGGTCGTGATGGCGCAGGTGCGCACCGGCCTGCTCGGCACCAAGATGGCGGCCGCCCGCGAGCAGGCCAGGATCGGGTTCCAGGCGGAACTGAAGAAGATCGACGAGGCGAAGGACCAGCGGCTGCGGGTCGGCGCCACGCCCGACCCCACCATCGAGGAGACCGGCACCTGGCTGCTGCGGCAGGTCAACGACCTGGCCGCGAGCGGGCAGACCGTCTACTCGGTGATCGCGATGGCCGCCGGCACCGACGCCATCGTCCCGGAGAACGGCTTCGCGCCGCGCTTCTCGGGCGACATCCTGCCCAGCAGCGTCCCCGACACCCTGCGGGACAGGGTCCACTCCGAGCCCGGCCAGATGTTCGACCAGCCGGCCCGGATCCACCGGGCCGACGAGCGGACCGAGCCCGGGCTGGCCCTCGGCATGCAGTTCACCGGCCCGGCCGGCAACAGCTACCAGATGTTCTACGTGTTCTCCTTCGGCCAGGAGACCGACACCCTCGACCTGATCACCGGCACCCTGGCGACCGCCGGCGTGTTCGTGGTGATCCTGATGGGCGGCATCGCCTGGGTCGTGGTGCGCCAGGTGGTCACCCCGGTCCGGATGGCCGCCGGCATCTCCGAGCGGCTCGCCGACGGGCACCTGGAAGAGCGGATGAAGGTCACCGGCACGGATGACATCGCCCGCCTCGGCGAGTCGTTCAACCGGATGGCCAATGCCCTCCAGGCCCAGATCCGCCAGTTGGAGGAGCTGTCCCGGGTGCAGCGGCGCTTCGTCTCGGACGTCTCGCACGAGCTGCGCACCCCGCTGACCACGGTCCGGATGGCCGCGGACCTCATCTACGACAGCCGCGAGGACCTGGACCCGATGGCGGCCCGCTCGGCGGAGCTGTTGCAGGGCCAGCTGGACCGCTTCGAGTCGCTGCTCGCCGACCTGCTGGAGATCAGCCGCTTCGACGCCGGCGCCGCGATCCTGGACGGCGAGCCGGTCGACCTGCGCGACATCGTCGCCCGGGTGGTGGAGGCCGCCGACCCGCTGGCCCAGGCCAAGGGCAGTGCGGTGGTGATCCGCGGCGACGGCGAGCCGGTCGTCGCCGAGGTGGACTCCCGCCGGATCGAGCGCATCCTGCGCAACCTGGTGGTCAACGCCCTGGAGCACGGCGAGGGACGCGACGTGGTGGTGCGGCTGGGCTCGGCCGACGGCGCGGTCGCGGTCGGCGTGCGCGACTACGGCATCGGCCTCAAGCCGGGCGAGGCGTCCCGGGTGTTCCACCGCTTCTGGCGGGCCGACCCGTCCCGGGTGCGGACCACCGGCGGCACCGGCCTCGGCCTGTCCATCGCGGTCGAGGACGCGCACCTGCACGGCGGCTGGCTGCAGGCCTGGGGCGAGCCCGGCGGCGGCTCGCACTTCCGGCTCACCCTGCCGCGCACCCGGGGCGGCGAGATCAGCCGGGCGCCGTTCCGGCTGGAGCCGGAGGACTCCCGCAACAACCGGGGCCTGGGCACCTACGGCGTGCCGTACCGGCGGGCGATCAGCCCGCCCGGCGCGACCGCGATGACCGCGGCCGAGGAGCAGGCGGAGACGCCGGAGGGGCCCGTCAACGGCTTCGGCAGCGGGCTCGGCGGGGTGCTGAACATCGGCCCCGACCTGGGCAAGCGCCGGCTGCCCGAAGGGCCGCGCGCGGACCCCTCGGACGTCCGGACGGCGGGGAGCGGGTACGGTGCCACCGGCGCCCAGGTGATGGTGGACCCGACGCCCGGACGGCCGTCGGTGGCACAGCGGACGGCGGAGCCGGACGTGACGGATGGGACGGGCGGGACGGACCTGGAGGGGTCGCAGCGTGCGAAGGACGAGCAGCAGGACTGAGCCGCGGTTCACGGCGGTGGCCGGCGTGGTGCTCGGCGCCCTGGTGGCGAGCGGCTGCGCGGCCATGCCGGACTCCGGCGGCATCTCCCGGGTGGAGCTGTCGCAGGGGGCGGCCGACAAGAACCTGCAGGCCAAGGTCTACCCGGTGGCGCCGGCCAAGGGCGCCAAGCCGCGCGCCCTGCTGACCGGGTTCCTGGACGCGGTGACCGCCGACGAGGGGTACGAGACCGCGCGCCAGTACCTCACCGAGAACGCCTCCGCGCACTGGAATCCGGACGCCGGCATCCAGGTGCTCTCCGCCGCCACCCCGAACCTCCCGGCCGGCCAGGAGATCGCCGACACCGACACCAGCGTCTCCGCGACGGTGACCGGGTCGCTGATCGCCAGGATCGACGAGAAGCATTCGTACCTGGCCGAGGGGCAGCGGGACGTCTCGGCCGACTTCACCCTCGTCCGGGAGAAGGACGGCGAGTGGCGGATCGACAAGCTGCCGACCGGCGTGATCATGAACGAGACCAACTTCAACAACAGCTACCGCCAGGTCGACCGGTACTTCTACACCACGCCGGACCCGTCCTCGACCGTCACCGGGAGCGCCGGCCAGCAGGTCCTGATCCCCGACCCGATCTACCTGCGGCGCCGGACAGACCCGCTGACCGCCGCTGCCAAGGCCCTGGTCGCCGGGCCCTCGACCTGGCTCGCGCCGGTCGCCCGGACGTCCTTCCCGAGCGGCGTCAGCGTCGACCGGGTGAGCGTCGACGACGGCCGGATCGCCCACGTGCAGCTCGGCGGGGCGGACGTCAGCGAACCGGTGTCCTGCCGGCGGATGGCGACCCAGCTCTTCTACACCCTCGCCGACCAGGGCAAGGGACAGGTCGAACGGCTTGAACTCAAGGGCCAGCGGGGCAACTGCTTCGCCAGCCGCAACGACCTGCCGGCCACCGGCCCCGGCGCCCTGGCCGGGCCGCTGCCCGCGCAGCAGTACTACCAGCGCGCCGACAACGGCCTCCTGATGGTCACCGACGAGCAGCGCAACGGCGAGCCGGTGCGCGGCGTCCTCGGCAAGCCGCAGCCGGCCGGCAAGGCGCCGCTCGGCACCATGGCCGTCAACCGGGACGGCTCCCGGGCCGCCGCGATCAGCGGGGACGGCCACCAGCTCTACTCGGTGCCGCTGGCGGACAGCGCGGTGGCGCTGCCCGACCCGGTGCTCACCTCGCCGGTGAAGACCGCCGACAAGGAGGACGGCCTCGCCTCGCCCAGCTGGGACGGCCGAGGCGACCTCTGGGTGGTGGACCGCAACCCGCAGGGCCCGCGGGTGGTGATGGTCCGCGGCAACCGGACGTACCCCGTCGCGGTCGAGGGGCTGGACGGGCAGACCGTGCAGGCCCTGAAGATCTCCTCGGACGGCGCCCGGGCCGCCCTGGTGGTCAAGACCGCGGGCGTGCCCAGCCGCTCGCTGTACTTCGGCCTGGTGGTGCACGGCGGTACCCCGGAGGCGCCGACCGCGCGGATCACCGGCCTGCGCCGGGCGGCCCCCTCGCTCACCGACGTCGCCTCGGTCTCCTGGGCGGAGGCCGACCAGCTGCTGGTGCTCGGCAAGGAGGCCGACCGGATCAAGCAGCTGTACTACATCGGCACCGACGGCACGCAGAGCGCCGACACCACGCTGCAGGCCGAGAACATGCTCACCGTCTCGGCCTCCGAGTCCCGGGGCAACGTCCTGGCCCAGGCGCCGTCGGTGCTCGCGGCGGCCGGAGGTGCGATCTACCGGCTGATCGGCAGTCAGTGGCGCGAGGTCCAGTTGGCCGACAAGGCCGGGTCCTTCTTCTACGCGGGCTAGGAACCCGCCGATCACGCTCTGACGTTCCGATCCCTGACGCCACGTCGGGCCGCCCGGTGCCTCAGCCGGGCCGGTGCGCGGTGGCGGCGACCGCGGCGCCCGCCCGGGCGGGCAGTCCGGCGTCCGCCAGTGCCCGGGCCGCCTCGGCGAGGCTGGCACCGGTGGTCACCAGGTCGTCCACCAGGACCGGCTGACGGCCCAGCAGGTCGCGCCGGGCGCGCGGCAGCACGGTGAGCGCGCCGTGCAGGTTGCGGTGGCGCTCGGCCGCGCTCAGCCCGGCCTGGTCGGCGACCGGGCGGGCGTGCCGCAGCAGCGGCTCGGCCCGGGCGTCCAGGCCGCACCGGCGCAGCGAGCGGGCGGCGGCCCCGGCCAGCCGCAGCGTCGGGTCGTGGCCGCGGGCGCGGACGGCGGAGCGGGCCGAGGGCATCGGGACCAGCAGCAGCGGCGCGGCGGCGGCACGCGGTCCCAGGGCGGAGCGGACGGCCCGGCCGAGCGCCTCGCCGAGCGGGCCCGCCAACCGCAGCGCGCCGCGCTCCTTGTGGGCGAGCAGCAACTGCCGGACGGAGTCGGCGTACGGGGCGGCGGCGTGCGCCCAGGGCAGCAGCGTGGGGCCGGGCCGGGTGGCGGCCAGCGCGTGCCGGCAGGCCGGGCAGAGCTGGGTGCGCTCGGCGCCGCAGCCGGCGCAGCGGGCCGGGACCAGGACGTCCAGCAGTCCGGCCAGTGCGTGGCCGAACGGCCCTTGGGCGGACGGCGGACGGGTGGGGGCGGGGGGTGGTGGCACGGCTGCTCCTGGCGACGGCAGGCACGGAGAGTGAGCAAAGGATGCGCCGTACGGGGGGTGTTGTCCAGGTATTTACCCGTGCTTCACTCGCAGGAGGGTAGACAGGGTCCAACAGCTTGACCGCCCGCCCGCAGTATCGGGTCATACCCGACTCCGCGCCTGGGGAGGCGAAAACCCCGTGTGAGGTGTTCGATAAAGCTCCAAGGGGTTTCAACCGTCCCTGGTGGGGAGGAAGTGAGGTGAGGGCCAGTCGTTTCCCGCCGCTGGCGGCGGGGGCGGGGGGCCGGCAGTGGATGGGCTGGTCCAGCTGGGTCTCAGTCCGGTCCGGTAGCACCCGGATCGGCGTCAGCACGAGGGATCGGAGTTCTGCGTGGACATCGTCGTCAAGGGCCGCAAGACCGAGGTGCCCAAGAGGTTCCGCGAGCACGTGGCCGAGAAGCTGGAGAAGGTCCAGAAGTTCGACGGCAAGGTGATCAGCCTCGACGTCGAGGTGTCCAAGGAGCACAACCCGCGGCAGGCCGACCGGTCCGAGCGGGTGGAGATCACTCTCCGTACCCGTGGGCCGGTGATCCGGGCCGAAGCCGCCGCCGCCGACCCGTACGCGGCGCTCGACCTGGCCTCGGCGAAGCTCGACGCCCAGCTGCGCAAGTCCGCGGACCGGCGCCGAGTGCACAAGGGCGGCAACGGCCGCACCCCCATCAGCGTCGCCGAGGCGACCGCGGCGCTGGCCGCGCTGCCGGACACGGCGGTGCGGGAGGGCGAGACCAACGGGGCCGTCCGCAAGACCATGATGGGATCCCTGGAAGTGGAGGGCGAAGGCCCGCTGGTGGTCCGGGAGAAGACCCACCCGGCCGCCCCCATGGCGCTGGACCAGGCGCTGTACGAGATGGAACTGGTCGGCCACGACTTCTACCTCTTCGTGGAGAAGGACAGCGGCCTGCCGAGCGTCGTCTACCGCCGTCACGGCTACCACTACGGCGTCATCCACCTGCAGACCGACGGGTCGGCCGGCGCGGGCGGCGGCGCGGGCGGGGCGATCGGCGAAAGCGACGACGAGGACTGACCGTCCGAAGACAATCCTGGAGGGGTGACCCCGGCGGCCGAGTCCGCCGGGGTCACCGGCGTTTCGGGGCAGGGCGGGTGGAGCGGGAGTCGAGGGCGGGCCCGGGAGGTCACCCGATGCGGAACGGCGGCGTCGGAGGGTGACAGCAACGGCCGCGCGGCGTGGAATGATTGGCGCACGACGACCCGCGAAGGGGGAGGAGCGGATGGGGGATCACTTCGGGCTGGGGCCCGCTACGGGGCCGGTCACCGGACTGTCACCGGGACCGGAGGAGGAACCCGCGTACGCGCCGCACCGGGGTGAGCCGATCCGCGTACTGGTGGTGGACGACCACGCGTTGTTCCGCCGGGGGCTGGAGATCGTGCTCGCGGAGGAGCCGGACATCAAGGTCGTCGGCGAGGCCGGCGACGGCGCCGAGGCCGTGTTGAAGGCTGCCGACCTGCTGCCGGACATCATCCTGATGGACGTCCGGATGCCGCGCCGCAGCGGGATCGAGGCCTGCACGGCGATCAAGGACGTGGCACCCAGCACCAAGATCATCATGTTGACGATAAGCGACGAGGAGGCCGACCTCTACGAGGCGATCAAGGCGGGCGCCACCGGCTACCTGCTGAAGGAGATCTCCACCGACGAGGTCGCCACCGCGATCCGCGCGGTCGCCGACGGGCAGTCCCAGATCAGCCCGTCGATGGCGTCCAAGCTGCTCACCGAGTTCAAGTCGATGATCCAGCGCCGCTCCGACGACCGGGACCTGGTGCCCGCACCTCGGCTCACCGACCGGGAGTTGGAGGTGCTCAAGCTGGTGGCGACCGGGATGAACAACCGGGAGATCGCCAAGGAGCTGTTCATCAGCGAGAACACCGTGAAGAACCACGTGCGCAACATCCTGGAGAAGCTCCAACTGCACTCCAGGATGGAGGCGGTGGTGTACGCGATGCGCGAGAAGATCCTCGAAATAGGGTGACCGTGGCTGCGCCCCGGCCCTAGCTCGCGAGGAGTTTCTCGAGGGCCGGGCGCAGCCGTTCGTCCGGCAGGGCCTCGACCCGGACGCCGTCGCAGCCCACCCAGGCGGCCGCCTCGTGCAGGGCCGCCGCCAGCGCCTCGACGTGTCGGGCGCCGCGCCCTCGGTCGCCGGCCAGCGAGACCTGACGGGCCACCAGGGTGCGCCCCTCCCGGGCCGGGTCGACCCGGCCCACCAGCCGGCCGCCGGCCAGCAGCGGCATCGCGAAGTAGCCGTGCACCCGCTTGTGCTTGGGCGTGTAGGCCTCCAGTCGGTGCGTCATGCCGAAGATCCGCTCGGTGCGTGCGCGGTCCCAGATCAGCGAGTCGAACGGCGAGAGCAGCGTGGTGCGGTGGCGCCCGCGCGGGGTGGTGGCCAGCGCGGCCGGGTCGGCCCAGGCCGCCGCCGCGCCGCCGCCCGGGCCCCAGCCGGCCACCTCGACCGGGACGAGCCCGCAGTCCGCGAGGACCGGGTCCAGCTCCTCGGCGCGCAGCCGGTGGTAGTCCAGCAGGTCGGCCCGGGTGGCCACGCCGAGCGCGGCCCCGGCCTGGGCGACCAGGGTGCGCACGCACTCCCGGTCGGTGCGGTCCTGCCCGAACAGCGCCTCGGGGATGGCCTGTTCGGCCAGCGCGTAGACGCGCTTCCAGCTCCGGCGCTCGGTGCAGACCACGTCGCCGAAGGCCAGCGCCCGCTCCACCGCGATCTTGGTGTCCGACCAGTCCCACCATTCGGCGGTCTTCTTGGCGCCGCCCAGCTCCGTGGAGGTCAACGGGCCCTCGGCGCGCAGCTTGTCGAGCACGTGCCGGTACGTCTCGGGCGTCACCTGGTGGCCCCAGAGGTGGCCGCGCTCGCGGTAGCGGCGGCGCCGGAACGCGAACAGCGGCCACTCCTCGACCGGCAGGATGCAGGCCGCGTGCGACCAGTACTCGAAGCTCGTGCCCGCGCCCCAGTACGCCGCCTCGACGGCCGGACGGCCGACCGCGCCGAGCCGGGCGTACGGCACCAGTTCGTGCGAGCGGGCCAGCACCGAGATGGTGTCCAGTTGGACGGCGCCCAGGTGCCGCAGCACCCCGCGCACCCCGGCCCGGCGGTCCGGCGCGCCGAGCAGGCCCTGGGCGCGAAGGGCGATCCGGCGGGCTTCGTCGGCGCTCAGGACGGTGACGGGCGGCGGGCCGGCGGGGGAGCCGGCGGCAGGCAGGGCGGTCATGTCGGCGAGGGTAGTCCGGGGCACCGACAGCCGGTCGGGGGGGCGCCGGCGCGGACGTCAGGGGCGGAGGTCCGGGAGGTCCGGGAGGTCCGAGGCGAGCAGCGAGGCGACCCAGGCGTCGTGGAAGGTGCCGCGCTGCTCGGCGTACGAGCGCAGGGTGCCCTCGAAGCGGTAGCCGACCTTCTCGGCCACCGCGCGGGAGCCCTCGTTACCCACGTAGGCCTGCCACTCCAGGCGGCGCAGACCGAGTTCGACCAGGCCGTGGCGGGCGACCGCGCGGGCGGCCTCGACCGTGTAGCCGCGGCCGCGGAACTCCTTCGTCGCCCACCAGCCGACCTCGGCGGAGCCCGGGTCGCCGTGGCGCAGCACGAGGCCCTGGGTGCCGACCAGGGCGTCGGAGCCGCGCTCGAACACGCACCAGATCCGGTTCTCGCCGGTGCGCCAGCCCTGCGCGGCGAGGTCGCGGACGAAGTACTCGGCGTCCTCGCGCCGGTACGGGCTCGGGACGACCGTCCAGCGCTGGATCTCGGCGTCCTGGCAGGCGGCGAAGACGGCGTCGATGTCCGACTCCTGCGGGGCCCGCAGGACGAGGCGGTCCGTGGTGAGGGTGACGGTGCGGGGCTCTTCCATGGGCGGATTATTCCGTGGAGAGAGGAATTCGGGCATCCGAATATCGAGCCGACCCCTCGATCCGCTGACCGGTTTGTCCCGGTGGGCGGTGCTATCGGATCAAGTGCTCGCGCGGGTGACACGGGAATACCGTGCTGACGCACCTCCCGGGGCATTGGACTCCTCGCATACGATGGCCCGTGCGGTGGGGTGAACCCGCCGTGCAGTCGTCCAGTGCCAATACAGGCAAGGAGCCCGCCCAAGTGTCCGTCTTCGACAAGATCCTGCGCGCCGGCGAAGGCAAGATCCTTCGCAAGCTGCAGCGGATTGCTGCCCAGGTCAACTCCATCGAAGAGGACTTCGTCAACCTCACCGACGCCGAGCTGCGCGCGCTGACCGACGAGTACAAGCAGCGGCTCGCGGACGGCGAGACCCTGGACGACATCCTCCCCGAGGCGTTCGCCACGGTGCGCGAGGCCGCCAAGCGGGTGCTCGGTCAGCGGCACTACGACGTTCAGCTCATGGGTGGCGCGGCCCTGCACCACGGGTACGTCGCGGAGATGCGCACCGGTGAGGGCAAGACCCTCGTCGGCACCCTGCCCGCGTACCTGAACGCGCTCACCGGCAAGGGCGTCCACCTGATCACCGTCAACGACTACCTCGCCGAGCGCGACTCGGAGTGGATGGGCCGGGTGCACCGCTTCCTCGGCCTCGAAGTCGGCGTGATCCTCGGCAACATGACGCCCGCCGAGCGCAAGCACCAGTACTCGATGGACATCACGTACGGCACGAACAACGAGTTCGGCTTCGACTACCTGCGCGACAACATGGCCTGGTCGAAGGACGAACTCGTCCAGCGCGGCCACAACTTCGCGGTCGTCGACGAGGTCGACTCGATCCTCATCGACGAGGCCCGCACCCCGCTGATCATCTCCGGCCCGGCCGACCAGGCGACCAAGTGGTACGCCGACTTCGCCAAGCTGGTGCTGCGCCTGAAGATCGACCGCGACTACGAGGTCGACGAGAAGAAGCGCACCGTCGGCATCCTGGAGGAGGGCGTCACCCGGGTCGAGGACTACCTCGGCATCGACAACCTCTACGAGTCGGTGAACACCCCGCTGGTCGGCTTCCTGAACAACGCCATCAAGGCGAAGGAGCTGTACCGGGCGGACAAGGACTACGTCGTCATGAACGGCGAGGTCATGATCGTCGACGAGCACACCGGCCGCATCCTGGCCGGCCGCCGCTACAACGAGGGCATGCACCAGGCGATCGAGGCGAAGGAGGGGGTGGAGGTCCAGAACGAGAACCAGACGCTGGCCACCATCACCCTGCAGAACTTCTTCCGCCTGTACGACAAGCTCGCCGGCATGACCGGTACCGGCACCACCGAGGCCGCCGAGTTCCACCAGATCTACAAGCTCGGCGTGGTGCCGATCCCGACCAACAAGAACCCGCTGCGCATCGACCAGCCCGACCTGATCTACAAGTCGGAGCCGGCCAAGTTCGCCGCCGTGGTCGAGGACATCGCCGAGAAGCACGAGAAGGGCCAGCCGGTGCTGGTCGGCACCGTGTCGGTGGAGAAGTCCGAGTACCTCTCGCAGGAGCTGCGCAAGCGCGGCATCCCGCACGAGGTGCTGAACGCCAAGCACCACGAGCGCGAGGCACAGATCGTCGCGCAGGCGGGCCGCAAGGGCGCCGTGACCGTCGCCACCAACATGGCCGGCCGCGGTACCGACATCATGCTCGGCGGCAACTCCGACCACCTCGCGGCGGCCGAGCTGGCGCAGCGCGGGCTCACCCCGACCGAGACCCCGGAGGAGTACGAGGCGGCGTTCCCCGCCGCCCTGGAGAAGGCCAAGGCCTCGGTCAAGGCGGAGCAGGACGAGGTCAAGGAGGCCGGCGGCCTCTACGTGCTGGGCACCGAGCGGCACGAGTCCCGCCGGATCGACAACCAGCTGCGCGGCCGCTCCGGCCGTCAGGGCGACCCGGGCGAGTCCCGCTTCTACCTGTCGCTGGGCGACGACCTGATGCGCCTGTTCAAGGCCGGCATGGTCGAGCGCGTGCTGTCGATGGCCAACGTGCCCGAGGACGTGCCGATCGAGTCCAAGATGGTCACCCGGGCGATCGCCTCCGCGCAGACCCAGGTCGAGCAGCAGAACTTCGAGATCCGCAAGAACGTCCTCAAGTACGACGAGGTGCTGAACCGCCAGCGCGAGGTCATCTACGGCGAGCGCCGCCGCGTGCTGGAGGGCGAGGACCTGCAGGAGCAGGTCGGCCACTTCATGGACGACACCGTCGAGGCCTACGTCAAGGCAGCCACCGGCGAGGGCTTCGAGGACGACTGGGACCTGGAGAAGCTCTGGACCGCGCTCAAGCAGCTCTACCCGCTCACCCTTGACCTGGAGGAGCTGGAGGAGGAGGCCGGCGGCTCCGCCGGGATGACCTCCGAGTTCCTGGTCAAGGTCGTCCAGGAGGACATCCAGGCGCAGTACGGCGCCCGCGAGGACCAGCTCGGCGCCGAGATCATGCGTGAGCTGGAGCGCCGGGTCGTGCTGTCGGTGCTGGACCGCCGCTGGCGCGAGCACCTCTACGAGATGGACTACCTCCAGGAGGGCATCGGCCTGCGGGCCATGGCGCAGCGCGACCCGCTGATCGAGTACCAGCGCGAGGGCTTCGACATGTTCACCGCGATGATGGAGGGCATCAAGGAGGAGTCCGTCGGCTACCTGTTCAACCTGGAGGTCCAGGTCGAGCAGCAGGTCGAGGAGGTCCCGGTCGCGGACGCCGAGGTGCTGCTCGACAAGCTGGAGAAGGACGCCGCCCGCCCGGAGATCAAGGCCAAGGGCCTGGAGGCCCCGAAGCCGCAGCGGCTGCACTACACGGCCCCCTCGGACGAGGTCGGCGGCGGTGTCATCGAGGGCGACTTCGAGGACCTCGCGCCGGAGGACGAGGGCGACGGGCTGACCCGCGCCGAGCGCCGCAAGGCCGCGAAGTCGGCCAAGGGCCGCCGCCGCAAGGGCTGAGCAGGCCGCAGGACGCCGCACAGGGCGCCGCTCCCGGACGGGGGCGGCGCCCTGTGCCGTCCCGGGCCGGCACGCGGTCGTGGGGGCCGCTGTGGCCGCCCTGGCCGCTGTGACGACCGTGGTCGCCGTGACGGCCGTGGTCATCGGGCCTCCACGGCGGTGCACTGCCACTGCCCGGCCTGGCCGCGCTGCTCCAGCCGGAAGGCCACCATGTGGTGCCGCCGGCCGAGGTCGACCCGGACGCAGGCCTCGACCGCGTCGGGCGAGGGCGACCGGTCGTGCACCGGGCCCAGCCGGGGCCGGTCGGCGGCGCCGCCGCGGCGCAGCGCGCCGGCCCGGACCAGGGAGGCGAGCTGCCCGTAGCCGTCCAGGCTGGTGTGCCGCATCAGCTGGCCGGAGGGCCGGGCGCCGGTGAGCACCTCGACCAGCTGGTGGGCGAAGCGGGAGGCCAGCGCCCGGGGGTCGTGGCCGCCCGGGCCGGTGCAGGCGGCGCGGGGGTGGCGCGGGCGGCGCCCGGCCGGGTCGTGGGCGGCGGTCGTGCGCGGCCGGCGGTGCGGGCGGGCGGTGAGCGGTGCGGTCACGGTGGGCTCCTCGACACGGTGGTGCGGGTGCGGACGGGTCCTTGCTAGCGGTGGGCCGCGTCGGGCGGCAAGGGCTTTTGCCGCTGCCCCCGGAGTGACCGGCAAGTTCACCTATCCGAGTGAATCGATCAGTGCGGTGCCGGGCCCGGCGCGCGGTCGCACGGTGCCCGATTGACGTGCGTGGGCGGGCCGTACGGTCCGAAAGAGGACGGTTCGATGCGCCGGACCGGGTGGCCCGAATCGCCGCCCCCGTTGCGGTGCCCGGCCGTCGGCGCGCACCATCGGAGCCTGATCGGGAACCGCGCGGAGCGGGACGGGGCCGGGCGGCCACGACCGCACCCACGACGACGGGCGGCCGCGATGACGACACGGGTAGCGGCGGTTCCGGCTCCGGCAGTCGCGGGCACCGCCCCGCCGACCGGGGACGCACCCCGGCGCGGCCTGGTGCTGGGCGGCGGCGGGATGCTCGGTGCGGCCTGGACGGTCGGCGCGCTCTGCGCCGTCGAGGAGGCCACCGGCTGGCGGCCGGGCCGCGCGGACGTGCTGCTCGGCACCTCGGCGGGCTCGATCCTCGGCGCGATGCTGGCCGGCGGGGTCCGCACCGAGCAACTGCGTGACCACCAGCGCGGCCTGCCGATCACCGACGGCCCGCTGGCCGGGGTGGACTTCGACTACGACACGGCCGCCGGCGGCGCGCTACCGCCCCGCCCCGGGGCGGGCATCGGCTCGCCCGGCCTGCTGCGGGACGCCGTCCGGCACCCGCGCGAGTACCCGCTGCTGACCATGGTGTCGGCGATGGCGCCGCCCGGCCGCGGTTCGCTGGCCCCGGTCGGCGAGCTGGTGCGCGGCCTGCTCGGCCCGGGCGGCTGGCCGCCGCCGGGCGCCGACGGCGAGGCCGGCGCCGGGGCCGCGGCGCTGCGGGTGGCGGCCGTGGACTACCGCAGCGGCCGCCGGGTGGTCTTCGGGGACCCGGACGCCCCGGCGGTCGCGGTCGCCGACGCGGTGATGGCCTCCTGCTCGATCCCCGGCTGGTTCGCGCCGGTGCGGCTGAACGGCTCGGCGTACGTGGACGGCGGCTGCTGGTCCGCCACCAACGCCGACCTGCTGCTCGGCCGCGGCCTGGACGAGGTGTACGTGCTCGCCCCGATGGCCCTGCGGCTGCGCCCCCGTGCCGACCGCGCCGACCGCGCCGACGCCGACGCCGACGCCGGCGGGGTCGCCGGCACCAGCGGGCTCGCGGGCTCCCTCGCCGCGCTGCGCGAGTGGCGCGCCCGGGACCGCCCGCGCGGCGTGCTGGCCCAGCTGGTCAGTCGCTACCGCCGCGCCGTCACCCGGCAGCTGCTGCGCGAGGCCGTGCTGCTGCGGGCCGAGGGCGTACGGGTGCGGCTGCTCGCGCCGACGCCGGCCGACCTGGCCGTGATGGGCCCGAACATGATGGACCCGGCCCGCCGCGACGCGGTGCTGGAGAGCGCCCTGCGCACGTGCGGTGAGGCCCTGCGGGCCGCCCGCTGAGTCGGACCGAGGTGATCACGCCCGGCCCGGCGGCGCTTATTCTTGGGGCGCTGGAAGCTGTGCCGCTGGACGAACCGGAGAGTGCCACCGATGCGCGTGTACGTGCCCACCACCCTGAACGGCCTGGCGGCGGCGCACCCGGGTGGTGCCCTGGACCAGTCCGCGGCCTACGCCGTGACGCCCGCGCTGCGCGAGTGGTACGTCAGTGACGACCTGGAGGAACTGGAGTACGCGGCGCTGAACCGGGCCGCGCAGTCCTCCCTGCGGCTGCTGGCCGCCGACCCGGACGCCCCGCGCCGCCGGGTCGTGGTGGCCCTGGACGTGGCCGACTCGGCCGTCCGGCCGTTCCCCGGCGACGAGTACCAGGACCAGGCCTCGCTCGGCCGGGTGGTGCTGGCCGGCCCGCTGCCGCTGGCGAAGGCGGCGGCGGTGCACGCGGACGTCGCCGACGGCGAGGTGGTCGAGGACGTCGCGGCGGCGGTGGCGGCGGTGGCCGCGGCCGACGCGGGCGACCAGGACGCCCAGTTCACCGTGGACGGGGCCGAGGACCACGACCTGCTCTGGTTCGCCACCCAGGAGATCTCCGCGCTGCTGGCCTGAACGGCCGGTCGCGCCGGAGCGGAGCAGCAGGGTGCGTGAGCCCCGTCCTACCGGCGTGTCGGTGGTCGGGGCTACCGTTTCGCGCGTGGCTACACACATCGTTTGGGACTGGAACGGCACGCTCTTCCACGACATGGAGGCGGTGCTCGGCGCGAGCAACGCCGCGTTCGCGACCATCGGCGTCGGGCCGATGACCATGCGGGAGTACCGCGAGCAGTACGAGATCCCGATCCCCCGGTTCTACGAGCGGCTGCTCGGCCGGATGCCGTCCCAGGAAGAGTGGCTCCGGCTGGACGAGGCCTTCCACGACCGCTACCGGGAGCTGAGCCCGGCCTGCGGGCTGACGGACGGCGTGCACGAGCTGATGGACGGCTGGCGGGAGGCCGGGCACAGCCAGTCGCTGCTGTCGATGTACGAGCACGAGAAGCTGCTGCCGCTGGTCGACGCCTTCGGCCTGACCGGCCGGTTCCTGCGGGTGGACGGCCGCAGCGGCCCGTCCGGCGGCCAGAAGGCGGAGCAGCTGGCCCGGCACCTGGCCGCGCTCGGCGAGCGGGTGGACCCGGCCCGTACGGTGCTGATCGGCGACGCCGCGGACGACGCCCGGGCGGCGCTGGGCGCGGGTGCGCACGCGGTGCTCTACACCGGCGGCTCGCACACCCGGGAGAAGCTGGAGCCGCTCGGGGTGCCGGTGGTGGACAGCCTGGCGGAGGCGGTCGAGCTGGCCGGGCGGCTGGGGCGGGGCTGACCGTCCGCGGCGGGCGTGGCGGGCGCCACGTCCGCCGTCCGCGTGTCTGAGCGGGCGGATCGCGCGGCCGCTGGTCAGGCTGGACCAGGGCCTGTCCGGTGGATCGGGCCTTCCCACCGGAGCAGTCAGCAGGACGGAGCCGCCATGCCGATCGACGCAGTCACCGAGGTGCCCCTCCCGGTCAACGAGCCGGTGCTGGGGTACGCGCCCGGCAGCCCGGAGCGGGACCGGCTGGTCCGGCGGCTGGACGAGCTGGCGGCCGAGCAGATCCCGTTGCCGATGACCATCGGCGGCGAGCAGCGGTTCGGCGGCGGTGAGCGGATCGACGTCGTCCAGCCGCACCACCACGCCGCCAAGCTGGGGGTGCTCGGCAACGCCACCCGGGAGGACGCCCGCGCGGCGGTGGACTCGGCGCTCGCGGCGGGCCGGCAGTGGCGGTCGCTGTCCTTCGACGACCGGGCGGCGGTCTTCCTGCGGGCCGCCGACCTGCTGGCCGGGCCCTGGCGGGAGACCCTCAACGCGGCCACCATGCTCGGCCAGTCCAAGACCGCGCAGCAGGCCGAGATCGACTCCGCCTGCGAGCTGATCGACTTCTGGCGGTTCAACGTCCAGTTCGCCCGGCGGATCCTGGCCGAGCAGCCGATCTCCGCACCGGGCGTCTGGAACCGGGTGGACCACCGCCCGCTGGAGGGTTTCGTCTACGCGATCACCCCGTTCAACTTCACCGCGATCGCCGGCAACCTGCCGACCGCGCCCGCGCTGATGGGCAACACCGTGGTCTGGAAGCCCGCGCCGACCCAGACCCTGGCCGCGTACTACCTGATGCGGCTGCTGGAGGCGGCCGGTCTGCCGCCCGGGGTGGTCAACCTGGTCACCGGCGACGGCGTCCAGCTGTCCGCGGTCGCCCTCGCCGACCCGGCGCTCGCCGGGCTGCACTTCACCGGCTCCACCGCCACCTTCCAGTCGCTCTGGCAGACCATCGGCGCCAACATCGGCGGCTACCGGACGTACCCGCGGATCGTCGGCGAGACCGGCGGCAAGGACTTCCTGCTGGCCCACCGCTCGGCCGATCCGGCGATCCTGAAGGCGGCGCTGGTCCGCGGCGCGTTCGAGTACCAGGGCCAGAAGTGCTCGGCGCTCTCCCGGGCCTACCTGCCGCGCAGCCTCTGGCAGAAGATCAAGGACGAGCTGGTGGCCGAGGTGGACGCGCTCACGGTGGGCGACGTCACCGACCTCTCCAACTTCATGGGCGCGCTCATCGACCGGCGCGCGTTCGAGAAGAACCGGGACGCCATCGAGCGGGCCAAGGCCGATCCGACGATCGAGCTGGCGGCGGGCGGCCAGTACGACGACGCGATCGGCTGGTTCGTCCGGCCGACCGTCCTGGTCTCCTCCGACTACCGCAACGAGATCTTCCGGACGGAGTACTTCGGTCCGATCCTGGCCGTCCACGTCTACGAGGACGCCCGCTGGGAGGACGTGCTGCGCCGGGTCGACTCCGGCGCCCCGTACGGCCTGACCGGCTCGGTGATCGCGCAGGATCGTTACGCCATCGCCCAGGCGGTCGAGGCGCTGCGGTTCACCGCCGGGAACTTCTACATCAACGACAAGCCGACCGGTGCGGTCGTCGGCCAGCAGCCCTTCGGCGGCGGCCGGGCCTCCGGGACCAACGACAAGGCGGGCGCCGCCCAGAACCTCCTGCGCTGGACCTCGGCCCGCGCGATCAAGGAGACCTTCGTTCCCCCCACGGACCTGCGGTACCCGCACATGGGCTGAGAGTGAACGGGAGGCTCCGGTTTGGACATGGTGTCCAGGACGGACCGATCATCCTGCGGGTTTGCGCCTCCCTGTCCCTGTCCACCTTCGATTGATCCGGTTAGGCTGGCTGGCGTCGTCGGGTGGCTCCGCAGGACGAATCGTCCTACCCACTGCGAAGGTATTTCATGCGTGCCATGAAGCCCTTTCAGTTGGAAGGTGCGGCAGGATTGCGAGTGACCCGTCGGTGTACACCCACACACCACCGAGTCACGCAACGGCGCGCGACAGGAGCCAAGAAGTCATGCAGACCAAGCTGGACGCAGCCAAGGCCGACCTGCTCAAGAAGGCAGCCACAGCCGCTGAGAACAGCCAGGTGGGGGGAGCGGCGCCGGGGGAAGGCCTGAGCAACGGCGCTCTGACCGCGTACCTGCACCACTACTACCTCCACACCGCGCCCGAGGACCTGGTCGACCGCGACCCGGTCGACGTCTACGGCGCGGCGGCCTCCCACTACCGGCTGGGCCTCAAGCGCCCGCAGGGCACCGCCGAGGTGCGGGTGTACACCCCCTCGGTCGAGGAGAACGGCTGGTCCTGCGGCCACACCGTGGTCGAGGTCGTCACCGACGACATGCCCTTCCTGGTCGACTCCGTCACCAACGAGCTGTCCCGCCAGGACCGCGCCATCCACGTCGTGATCCACCCCCAGCTGGTCGTCCGCCGTGACATCACCGGCAAGCTGCTGGAGATCCTGGACGTCGACGCCTGCTCCCGCAGCCAGGCCGCCGGCACCGAGTGGCCCGCCGACGCGACCGTCGAGTCGTGGATGCACATCGAGATCGACCGCGAGACCGACCGCGACGACCTGCGCGCGATCGAGACCGACCTGCGCCGGGTGCTCGGCGACGTCCGTGAGGTCGTCGAGGACTGGAGCAAGATGCGCGAGAGCGCGCTGCGCCTGGCCGACGAGCTCGCCGAGGAGCCCCCGACCGGCCTGCCCGAGCAGGAGGTCGGCGAGGCCTGGGAGCTGATGCGCTGGCTCGCCGACGACCACTTCACCTTCCTCGGCTACCGCGAGTACGACCTGGTCGAGCACGAGGGCGAGGAGGTCCTGAAGGCCGTCGCCGGGACCGGCCTCGGCATCCTGCGCTCCGACCCGCGCGGCCACGACGACCACCACCACCCGGCCAGCGAGGCCTTCGGCCGCCTCTCCGCGCCGGTCCGCGCCAAGGCCCACGAGAAGAAGCTGCTCGTCCTCACCAAGGCCAACAGCCGCTCCACCGTGCACCGCCCGTCCTACCTGGACTACGTCGGCGTCAAGAAGTTCAACGCCGCCGGCGAGCCGATCGGCGAGCGCCGCTTCCTCGGCCTGTTCTCCTCCGCCGCCTACACCGAGTCGGTCACCCGCATCCCGGTCGTGCGCCGCAAGGTGCAGGAGGTGCTCGAAGGCTCCGGCTTCTCCAGCGAGAGCCACGACGGCCGTGACCTGCTGCAGATCATGGAGACCTTCCCGCGGGACGAGATGTTCCAGACCGCGGCCTCCGAGCTGATCTCCATCGCCACCAGCGTGCTGTACCTCCAGGAGCGCCGTAAGCTGCGGCTCTTCCTGCGCCAGGACGAGTACGGGCGCTACTTCTCCGCGTTCATCTACCTGCCGCGCGACCGCTACACCACCCGGATCCGGCTGCTGCTCACCGAGATCCTCAAGGAGGAGCTGAACGGCGCCACCATCGACTACACGGTGTACGCCACCGAGTCGGTGCTGACCCGTCTGCACTTCGTGGTCCGCGTCGCCCCCGGCACCGAACTGCCGCGGCTCACCGACTCCGACATCGAGCGGATCGAGAACCGCCTCGCCGAGGCCGCCCGGTTCTGGATGGACGGCTTCCACGACCAGCTGCACACCGAACTGGGCGAGGAGAAGGCCGCCGAGCTCGGCCACAAGTACGCCAACGCCTTCCCCGACGGCTACCGCGCCGACTTCCCGCCGCGCACCGCCGTCGCCGACATCAAGCAGATCGAGTCGCTGCACGGCGAGGGCGACTTCCGCCTCAACCTGTACCAGCCGGTCGGCGCGGGCGACGACGAGCGCCGCTTCAAGGTCTACCGGGTCGGCGGCCCGATCTCGCTCACCGAGGTCCTGCCGGTGCTCCAGCGCCTGGGCGTCGAGGTGCTGGACGAGCACCCGTACGCGCTGCGCCGCTCCGACGACACCACCGCGTGGGTGTACGACTTCGGCCTGAGGCTGCGCGAGGCCACCGAGCTCACCGACGAGGCCCGCGAGCGCTTCCAGGAGACCTTCGCCGCCACCTGGACCGGCAAGGCCGAGAACGACGGCTTCAACGAGCTGGTCCTCACCGCCGGGCTGACCTGGCGCCAGGCGACGGTGCTGCGCGCGTACGCCAAGTACCTGCGCCAGGCGGGCTCCACGTTCTCCCAGGACTACATGGAGGACGCGCTCCGCAACAACACCCACACCACCCGGCTGCTGGTCAACCTGTTCGAGGCCCGGCTGAGCCCCAGCCACCAGCAGGGCGCCGCCGAGCTGACCGAGGGCATCCTGGAGGAGCTGTCCGGCGCGCTCGACGAGGTCGTCTCGCTGGACGAGGACCGCATCCTGCGTTCCTTCCTGCACCTCATCACGGCCACCCTGCGGACCAACTTCTTCCAGCACGACGGCTCCGGTGACTGGCACTCCTACGTGTCGATGAAGTTCGACCCGAAGGCCATCCCGGACCTGCCGGCCCCGCGCCCCGCGTTCGAGATCTGGGTGTACTCGCCGCAGGTCGAGGGCGTGCACCTGCGCTTCGGCAAGGTCGCCCGCGGCGGTCTGCGCTGGTCCGACCGGCGCGAGGACTTCCGCACCGAGATCCTCGGCCTGGTCAAGGCGCAGATGGTCAAGAACACCGTCATCGTGCCGGTCGGCGCCAAGGGCGGCTTCGTCGCCAAGCAGCTGCCGGACCCGTCGGTCGACCGGGACGCCTGGCTGGCCGAGGGCATCTCCTCGTACAAGACGTTCATCTCCGCGCTGCTCGACATCACCGACAACCTGGTCGCCGGCGAGGTCGTCCACCCGGCCGACGTCGTCCGCCACGACGAGGACGACACCTACCTCGTCGTCGCCGCCGACAAGGGCACCGCGACCTTCTCCGACATCGCCAACGGCGTCGCCGAGTCCTACGGCTTCTGGCTGGGCGACGCGTTCGCCTCCGGCGGTTCGGCCGGCTACGACCACAAGGGCATGGGCATCACGGCCCGCGGCGCCTGGGAGTCGGTCAAGCGCAACTTCCGCGAGCTCGGCGTCGACACCCAGACCGAGGACTTCAAGGTCATCGGCATCGGCGACATGTCCGGCGACGTCTTCGGCAACGGCATGCTGCTCAGCGAGCACATCCGCTTGGTCGCCGCCTTCGACCACCGCCACATCTTCCTCGACCCGAACCCGGACGCCGCCGCCTCCTACGCCGAGCGGCGCCGGCTCTTCGAACTGCCCCGCAGCTCCTGGGACGACTACGACAAGTCGCTGATCTCGGCCGGCGGCGGCGTCTTCCCGCGCACCGCCAAGTCGATCCAGCTCAGCACGCAGGTCCGGGCCGCCCTCGGCGTCCAGGACACCCGGCTCACCCCGGCCGAGCTGATGAAGGCGATCCTCCAGGCGCCGGTCGACCTGTTCTGGAACGGCGGCATCGGCACCTACGTCAAGGCCTCCACCGAGACCAACGCCGAGGTCGGCGACAAGGCCAACGACGCCATCCGCGTCAACGGCGACCAGGTCCGGGCCCGCGTCATCGGCGAGGGCGGCAACCTCGGCTGCACCCAGCTCGGCCGCATCGAGTACGCCGCGGTCGGCGGCCCCGAGAGCACCGGCGGCTGGATCAACACCGACGCCATCGACAACTCGGCCGGTGTGGACACCTCGGACCACGAGGTCAACATCAAGATCCTGCTCAACCAGGTCGTCTCCGACGGCGACATGACGGTCAAGCAGCGCAACGTCCTGCTGGCCGAGATGACCGACGAGGTCGGCCACCTGGTGCTGCGCAACAACTACGCGCAGAACGTGGTGCTGGCCAACGCCGTCGCCCAGGCGCACAGCATGGTCAACGTCCACTCCCGGATGATCAACCGGCTGGAGTCGGCCGGCCAGCTCGACCGGGGCCTGGAGTTCCTGCCCACCGAGCGCCAGATCCGCGAGCGCCAGCAGAACGGCCGCGGCCTCTCGCAGCCCGAGATGTCCGTCCTGCTCGCGTACACCAAGATCACGCTGGCCGAGGAGCTGCTCGCCACCGCGCTGCCCGACGACCCGTACTTCCGCACCGCGCTGCACGACTACTTCCCGAGCGCGCTGCGGGCCCGGTTCGCCGACGCGATCGACAACCACGCGCTGCGCCGCGAGATCATCACCACCCTGATCGTCAACGACACGATCAACCGCGGCGGCTGCACCTTCGCCTTCCGGCTGAAGGAGGAGACCGGCGCGACCTACGAGGAGATCGCCCGGACCCACACCGCCGCCAGGGCCGTGTTCGACCTGGAGGACATCTGGGCCGAGATCGAGGGCCTGGACAACGAGGTCACGGCCCGGGTCCAGACCAAGATGCGGCTGCACTCGCGGCGCCTGGTCGAGCGTGCCACCCGGTGGATGCTCAACAACCGCCGCCAGCCGCTCGACATCGCCGGCACCATCGAGTTCTTCCACGACCGGGTCGACCAGGTCTGGGGCTCGCTGCCCAAGCCGCTGCGCGGCGACGACCTGGTCTGGTTCGAGGCCGTCTACAACGAGCTCGCCTCGGCCGGGGTGCCGGAGGAACTGGCCACCCGGATCGCCGGCCTCTCCTCGACCTTCCCGACCCTGGACATCAGCGAGGTCGCGGACCGCTCCGACAAGGACGTCGCCGAGGTCGCCGAGCTCTACTACGACCTCGCCGACCGCCTCCAGATCACCCACCTGCTCGACCGCATCATCGAGCTGCCCCGCACCGACCGCTGGTCGTCGATGGCCCGGGCCGCGATCCGCGAGGACCTCTTCGCGGCGCACGCGGCGCTGACCGCCGACATCCTCGCCTGCGGCCCCGAGGGCGCCACCCCGGAGGAGCGCTACAGCGCCTGGGCGGACCTCAACGCCACCCTGCTGAACCGCGCCAAGAGCACCCTCGACGACATAAGGGGTTCGGACAACTACGAGCTGTCCAGCCTCTCGGTCGCGATGCGGGTCATCCGCACCCTCCTGCGCACGGGCTCCATGCGCTGACGGCCGGCGGTACAGCCAGGCGGCGGGCCCGCGTCCACGGACGCGGGCCCGCCGCTTTTCGCGACCGGCCGACGGGCGGCGGATTCCGGATGGTGACGGAGTCGTCACGCTGCGCACGAGCCGGGGCGTGGTCGGGATATGTCCTTGCGATTAACGTCGCGCTACGAAGTCCGCCAAGTCCCACCGGAGTTCCCGGCCGGTCGCGGAACTTCGCCCCAACTGCCCTTTTTGGTAGCTGTTCTGACCTACCAGGAGTTGCAGTAGGCTGACTCCGCGATAGGCGTCGCCGCAGGTCCCGTGCCGGAAAGCACCGCGATGTGATGTGACATCAGGTGTCTTTCGGAGGGGTTCAGGCCGCCAGTCCCATTCGCGCCTTGGGGCCCGGACCGGCTCCACGCGGTGCCACCTGAAGAGAGTTTCATGACGTCATTTGTGCAGGAACCCTTTTTCTGGGTCTTCATCGTGGTGATGCTCGTAGCCGTCGGAGCGGCCCTCCAGGCCCGCAGGACGAACCTCGCCCTGCGGCGGCGAAACGTTTCCCTGGAGGAGGCCGGCGCCCTGGCGCAGCGGCAGCGCGACGAGTTCGCCGTGCTGCACGACCACCTGCGGAGCCAGCACGCGTCCGAGCTGACGGACGTCCGCCGCGACGCCGAGGAGGACACCAAGGCCGTCCTCAAGGCGGCGATGCGGACGCTGCAGGGCTTGGCCGACGAGCAGCAGGTCGTCATCGACAAGGTGCAGCGGAAGTACGGCGACAGCCCGCAGATCCTGGCCGACCTGATGACGATCGACCACACGAACAGCCAGTTCGGCCGGCGTGCCCAGGGCATCGCGGTGCTCTGCGGCGGCTGGCTGGGCCGCCGTGAGAGCGTCGCCTCGGTCTACGACGTGGTCCGCAGCGCCCAGGGCCGGATCCGGCACTTCGACCGGGTGCGGATCCACTCCCAGGTCAGCGTCGCGCTCGTCAGCAAGGTCGTCGAGCCGGTCGCCGTCGTGCTGTCCGAGCTGCTCGCCAACGCGACCAACTACTCCGCCCCGGACACCCCGGTGGAGGTCAGCGTCCAGGCCGTCCCCACCGGCGTCTGCCTGATCGTCGACGACGCCGGCCTCGGCATGGGCCAGGAGGAGAAGGACCGCGCGGCGGTGCTCCTGAACCCGGGCGCGCCGATCGGCCTCACCAGCCTGGGCAACCCCCCGAAGTTCGGCTTCGCCGTCTCCGGCATGCTGGCCGCCCGCTACGGCTTCCGGGTCTCCGTCGACTCGGTCTCCCCGTACGGGGGCGTGCGGGCCGTGGTGCTGCTGCCGGCCGAGCTGCTCAGCAGCGAGGTCGCGGCCCCGGCCACCGCCGTGCACGGCGAGCACCAGGCCGCGCACGGTGACCACCAGGGCGCGCGCGGCGACTACCAGGCCCCGCCGGCGGAGCAGCCCGCGCCGGCCTGGGCGCAGGCCCCCGGTCAGCGACTCGTGTCGCTGCCCGAACCGGCGGCGCCCCTGGCCCCGGTGCCGCCGGCGGCGGTGACGGAACCGGAGATGACCGCGGACGGACAGCTGCCCCGCCGCCGCCGCCACCGCCCGGTGTCGGTCCTCCCCTCCCCGCAGGACCCCGGCCGGGCCGAGGCGCCGGCGCGGAGCCCCGGCCAGAACACGCCGTCCCGCCTCGGCGCGTTCCAGCGCGGCACGCTGTCCGGGCGTAACACCACGAACACGGAAGGAACCGAGATCCAGTGAGCCGCGATCTTTCCTGGGTGCTCAACGACGTACTCCAGGTACCCGGCGCCCGGCACGCCATCCTCGTCTCCGCCGACGGCCTCCTGCTCGAACGGTCCAGCGAGATAGGCCGTGACGAGGCGGAGACCAACGCCGCCGCGATGAGCTCGATGCAGTCGCTGAGCCGCGCGGTCGCCCCGTTCGTCGGCGGAGACGGCGCAGGCGCCGGGGTCTGGCGCCAGACCCTGCTGGAGTACGACCACGGCTGGATCTTCCTGATCGCGGCCGGCAGCGGCGCGTACCTGGCCGCCTCCACCGCCCCCGACGTCGACATGGAGGCGATGTCCTTCCGGATGCAGCAGCAGGTGGGCGCGCTCGGACGGGCGATGTCGGCGGCGCCGCGCCAGAGCACGCTCAGCGGCTCATGACGGCCGGCGGCGAGGAACAGCGGGTCACCGGCGGCTTCATCCGCTCCTACGTGATCACCGGTGGGCGCGAGTTACCGAGTGCGGAAGCCCTGTCTCTGATCACCTTGGTCACCGTCGCGCCCGAGCAGGACCTCCCTGCCCTGCCGAGCCCGGAGACCCGGGCGATCTGGGAGCTGTGCTCCGGCGGCTACCTCTCGGTGGCCGAGGTCGCGGCCCGGCTGGAGCTGCCGGTGGGGGTCGTGAGGCTGCTGCTGACGGACCTGATCCATGAGGGACGGTTGCTGTGCCGGTCGGCCCCGCCCCCGGCCCAGGCCCCGGATCCGAGACTTCTAGAGAAGGTACTGCATGGACTTCAACGCCGGTTCGCCTGAGGACATCTACGTCCCGGGCGCGGTGACGACCGCGGTCAAGATCCTGGTCGTGGGGCACTTCGCGGTCGGCAAGACCACGCTCATCGGGGCCTTGTCGGAGATCGCCCCGCTGAGCACCGAGGAGAGCATGACGCAGGCGTCCATCCGCGTCGACGACCTCCGCGGCGTACCGGACAAGAAGACCACGACCGTCGCCCTGGACTTCGGCCGGCTGACACTCGGCGACGACCTGGTGCTGTACCTGTTCGGCACGCCGGGGCAGCAACGGTTCATGCAGCTCTGGGAGGACATGGCGCGGGGCGCGCTGGGGGCGCTGCTGCTGGCCGACCCGACCCGCCTCGCGGACACCTTCCCCGTCATCGACCTGATCGAGCAGTACGGCCTGGAGTACGCCGTGGCGGTCAACAGCTTCGACCGGCAGGACGAGTACACAGAGGACCAGCTGCGCGAGGCGCTCGACCTGCTGCCGCACACACCGGTGGTGTTCTGCGACGCGCGGGACCAGCGTTCCTCGGCCAACGCCCTGCTGACGCTCGTCCGGCACCTGCTCGACCGCGCCTCCTGACCTCGACCGCGGCTCCTGACCTCCCCCGCGACTCCTGACCTCCCCCACGCCTCCCTCCCCTCACGCCTCCCGGGTCCGCACCCGCCCGGGGCCACCTCCAAGGAACGACCCATGGAATCTCCGCAGCGACCCGCCCCGCAGTCGCCTCCGCAGGGCTGCCCGATGCACGTCGGCGTGAGCACACCGCTCTACGGGGAGATGTTCTCGTCCGACCCCGGCGCGGTCTACGACAAGCTGCGCGCCAACGGTCCCGCCGCTCCGGTGGAGTTGGCCCCGGGGGTCGAGGCCACCCTGGTCACCTCGCACGAGGCCGCTCTGCGGGTGCTGCAGAACCCGGGGATGTTCGCCCGGGACTCGCGGCGCTGGGCGGCGCTCAACGAAGGACGGGTGCCGCTGGACAGCCCCGTCCTGCCGATGATGTTCTACCGGCCCAACTGCCTCTTCACGGACGGCGCCGAGCACCTGCGGCTGCGCAAGGCCGTCACCGAGAGCCTGGGCCGGCTCAACGACAACCGGCTCAACCGGCACGTCGAGCGGATCGCCGGCTACCTGATCGACCAGTTCAGTCCGTTGGGCCGGGCCGACCTGCTCAACGACTACGCCAAGCTGCTGCCGCTGCTGCTGTTCAACCAGCTGTTCGGCTGCCCGGCCGACATCGGCGACCGGCTGACCCGCAGCATGTCCGCGCTCTTCGACGGCCTCGACGTGATCCAGGCCAACGAGGAGCTGACCGCCTGCCTGATGGACCTGGTCGCGCTGAAGCGCCGCCAGCCCGGCGACGACATCACCTCGTGGCTCATCCAGCACCCGGCCGGCCTGCGGGACGAGGAACTCAAGGACCAGCTGGTCATGCTGATGGGCGCCGGCGTCGAGCCCGAGCGCAACCTGATCGGCAACGCGCTGCTCCTGCTGCTGTCCGGCGAGGGCCGCTCCGGACTGCGCATCGAGGACGCCCTCGACGACGTGCTGTGGAACAACCCGCCGATCGCCAACTACGCCACGCACTACCCGATGCAGGACCTCGACGTGGGCGGGGTCCCGATGGACGCGGGCAGCCCGGTGGTGATCAGCTTCGCCGCCGCCAACAGCGACCCCGCGCTGACGGACGCCCGGCTGACCCTCAGCAAGGGGGCTCACCTCGCCTGGGGCGCCGGCCCGCACGCGTGCCCGGCCAAGTCCCCGGCCCAGCTGATCGCCCTGAGCGCGATCGAGTGCCTGCTCAACGCCCTCCCGGACGTCACGCTCGCGGTGCCCGCGGAGAGCGTGGAGTGGCGGCCGGGCCCGTTCCAGCGCGGCCTGGTCTCGCTGCCGGTGCGGTTCAGCCCGGCGCCCGCCCGCACCACGCGGCCGGCCGCGGGTGCGGACACCGCGCCGGGCGGATCGCCGGTCGGCCCCGAGGCGACGCAGGCGTACCCGCAGGCCACCGCCCCCGCGCCGGGCCGGGCCGGGCAGAAGAAGGGGTGGTGGAGCTCCTTCCTGGACGTCTTCCGGGTCTGACACGCCCCGGGCTCCGATCCGACGCGCCGTCGGAAGCCATTCCGCCACCGCGGCGTGAACGGAGTCCGACGGCGGTGCGGGTACGTGACGGGGGCAACACGGATCGACGCTTGAGCGCGCTGTTGCTGGGTAGATCGCCGCCGTACTGCCCGCCCGCGCGTAAGGAGCCCCGTGTGACCGCCACGTTGGAAGCCCGCCCCGCAGACCCGGAGCGCCCGGACGGAAGGGTGGTCGACCGCCGCGCCGCCGTGCCGCTCCTGCGCAGGCTGCGGTCGGCCGAGGGACTCGCCGACCCGAGCCCGGTCTACGACGGGCTGCGGGCGCTGGGAGACCTCGTCCCGGCGCCCTGGGGCGGCTACCTGGTCACCGGGTACGACGCGTGCGACCAGGTCCTGCGCGGCAGGACCTGGCTCGTCCCCGATTTCGCCTGGCAGGAACGGCAGACCGGGACGGAGCGCTGGGAGGCCGTCGCCACCCAGGAGATGAGCCGGACGCTCTCCCGGCTCAACGCCCCCGAGCACACCCGGCAGCGGCGCAGCCTCGGAAACCTCTTCAACCACGCCACCCTGCGGGACATGCAGCCGGAGATCGAGGCCGACGTCACCGGGCTGCTCGACCGCCTGGCCGAGCGAATACGGGCGGACGGCGAGGCGGACCTCTCGTCCCTGGTCAGCGAGCAGCTGCCGATCGGCACCGTCGGGCGCTGGCTGGACATCGCCCCGGCGGACTACCCGCACATCCTGACGATGACCCACAACCAGGTGCACGCCCAGGAACTCCTGCCCACCAAGAGCCAGCTGGCGGTTTCGGAGCAGGCCACCATGGACCTGCGCGAGTACTTCACCCGCCTCGTCCGGGAGCGCCGCGACAACGACGGCGACGACGTGATCGCCGGCTGGATCCGCACCTGGGACGCGCTGGAGTCCGACCGCGAGGCCACCGACCGGATGGTCTACCAGCTCACCATGTTCGTCACCATCGCCTCGCTGGAGACCACGGCGACGCTACTCTCCTCGCTGGTGTGGTCGCTGCTGCGGTCGCCCGGCCGGTGGGAGTGGCTGCGGGAGCGGCCGGAGCACATCGACGACGCGATCGACGAGGCGCTGCGCTACGACCCGCCGATCCGCGTCAACAGCCGCGTCGCGGGCGAGGACACCGAGCTGGCCGGGGTGTTCCTGCCCAAGGACACCATGGTCCACGTGATGTACGGCGCGGCGAACCGCGATCCGCGCCGCAACCCGGACCCGCACGCCTTCGACGTGCTCCGCCGGGGCACCCACCTCACCTTCGGCGGCGGCGCCCACTACTGCCTCGGCGCGGGCCTGGCCAGGCTGGAGGCACGTGCCCTGCTCGGCCAGCTGTTGCGGCGCTTCCCTACCCTGCGGGCGGTGAGCCCGCCCGAGTACGCACCCCGGATGGTCTTCCACCGGGTGACGTCCCTGAGAGTGGCCGCATGAACGTGTCCCCGCAGGTTCCCCAGGTTCCCCAGGTTCCCCAGTACCCGCCGTACGCGGCGCAGCCGTCGTACCTCCCGTACCCGTACCCCGAGCCCGTCGCGTCGCCCGCCCCGGAGCCCGTCCCCGCGCCCGCGGTGGCCCGTACGGTCCGTACCGAGCGCCAGGGCCCCGTGCTCCACATCGAGCTGGACAGCCCGGCGACCGGGAACGCCGTCACCTCGGCCATGCTGGACGAACTCCTCGCCGTGCTGGCCGTACCCGACCCGGCCGTGCGCGTGATCGTGCTGTCCGGGGCCGGCCGGGACTTCTGCCTCGGCGGCGACCGGGACGAACTCTTCGCGGGTCTGGACCAGGACCCGACCGGCGGCGGCATACGGAACTACGGGGAGAAGGCCCGCAGGGTCTGCGATGCCCTCACCAACAGCTCCGCCGTGACCGTCGCGCGGGTCCAGGGCCGGGCCACCGGTGCCGGCTTCGCCCTGGCGCTCGCCTGCGACCTGCGGGTCGGCGCCGACAACGCCGTCTTCCGGCTGCCCGAGCTGGCCCTGGGCCTGCCCGTCGCCTGGGGAGGCCTGCTGCCCCGGCTGCTCCACGAGGTCGGCGCGGCCAGGGTCCGCGAGATCATCCTCACCAGCCGCCCGGTCGGCGCGGTGGAGGCGCGGGAGCTCGCCATCCTGCAACGCGTCGTCCCCGAGCAGGACCTGGACGGGGCGGTGGCCGAGTGGGTCAGGCCCGTCACCCGCCGCCCCGAGGCCGCACTGAGGGTCACCAAGACGCTGCTCGCCTCCCACGCGGCGGCCACCCGGCTGGCCGACGCCTCCGTGCTCGACGCCGAGTTGATGGCCTCGGTCCTCGCCGCCGCCCACTACACCCGCGGCCTCGCCGTGCAGCCCCCGGCCCACTGACCGGCAGCTGCCGTCCGCCGCCTACGGAAGACGGCGGACGGCGGGGTGGCCAGTCGTCGGCCGTTCACGGCGACGGCCCTTCCGCTGGTGTGGAAACCGATTGTGGATCATGCCCGCATATTCGCTACCGTGTGTGATCGACACAGGGGAGGGGATCACCGTGGGGATGACGCGCAGCGCGCGCACGGCGGGGGCCGTACTGACGGTGGCTCTGGTCGTGGCCGGAGCGGCGGCCTGCGAGGGCGGCAAGGACGCGGGGCGGAAGACCGGCGCGACCTCGGCGGCCAGCACGCCGCCGCAGCCGTTCGGCACCGGTGGCTACCGCGGACTGCGGCTGTCGATGACCAAGGACGAGGCGCTCGCCTCCGGAGCCCTGGAGCCGTCGCCGGTCTCGCTGCTCAACGGCTGCACCGACTACGCGTACAAGGGCGGCCCGGCGCCGGACCCGGTTCGGATGGCGGCCGAGACGGAGGCCCGCGCGAAGTCCGACAAGGCGATTGCCAGGATCGACGAGATGCGGGCGAACCGGAAGCCGTTCGAGACCCTGGCGCCCGGGGCCTCGCCGGAGGAGATGGTGAAGCACAGCGAGCGCCTCCAGGAGCGGCTGAAGCAGGAGGCCGCCGAACGGCAGGAGTCCGACGCGCTGTTCAAGGAGGCGGACGTCATCGTGACCGCCCGTAAGAACCGGGACCAGGCCTTCCTGGCCACCGGCCGGGTCAACTTCGGCACCGAGGGCCTGCGCCAGTTGGTCGCCCCGGCGGACGCCCGCACCGCCGAGGGAGTCGGCGCCGGTTCGGCGGAGGACGAGCTCGAGCGAGCCTACGAGGGCAAGGCCCTCAAGCCGACCGAGGACGGCAAGTACGAACTCCCGGCCGAGGGCGGCAACGGCGGCCCGGACTGGTTCTACGAGTTCACCATGGCCGAGGGCAAGGTCGCCGGCCTCGCCCTGGTCAAGCACAACACGTACTGCTCCTGAGAAACCGTCTGTAGACCGTGGTCGCACTCTCGATGCGGCGACCATCGAATGATCAAGTGAAGGTTGTGGCATGAGGAAGAACCGAGCCTTGGTCCGCGCAGTGGGCGTGGGCATCTCGGTGGCACTGCTGGTCGCCGGTGCGGCGGCCTGTACGTCCGATGTCAAGAAGGACGAGAAGGACACCGCGAAGGCTCCGGCCACCACCGGGGCGCCCGCGGCGACGCCCGCGCCCGCGTCCACGTCGAAGGGTCCGGAGGCCTTCGCGGCGGCCGGGTACCGGGGGTTGAAGCCGGGGATGGCCAAGGACGCCGGGCTGGCCACCGGCGCTCTGGAGAGCGTGCCGGTCTCGCTGCTCGACGGCTGCACGGACTTCGTCTACAAGGGCGGCCCGGCGCCGGACCAGGCCCGGATGACCGCCGAGGCGGCCACCGAGGCCCGCTACAAGGACCTGAACGCCAAGGCCGACGCGGCCTCGGGCAAGGCGCCCGCCCCGGGGGGCACCCTGCCGCCGAACGCCTCCGCCAAGGACGCGGCCGCCGCCGCCGCGGGCTCCGCCGCCGGGGCCAAGGGCTTGGCCGACGCCGCCAAGGCGATCGCGGACGCGACGATGGCCCTGGTCGACCTGCGGTTCGCCCAGGAGGCCAAGGACAAGGCGTACCTGGCCACCGGCCGGGTCTCCTTCGCGGCGACGGGCCTGCGCGAACTGGTTGCCCCGGCCGAGGCGAAGACGGCCGAGGGCCTCGGGGCCGGCTCCACCGTGGAGGCGCTCCAGCAGGCGTACGGCGCCAAGGGCCTCCAGCTCGCCAAGGGCGGCAAGTACGTGATGCCGGTCGAGGGGCAGCAGGGCTGGCAGTACGAGTTCACCGTGGACGGCGACAAGGTCGCCGGGATGGCCGTGGTGAACCGCGAGATCAAGTGCGCCTGACCGCCTGACGGTTGGATGAAGGGCCGCCCGTGGTGATCAGCCGTCGAACGCCACCACGGGAAGCCCGGGCCGTCCGCGCAGGGCCGCACGGGCCCGGGTGACGCCGCCGGGGGGGGGGCGACGGTGCTCCGCGTCGACGGCGACGGCCCTGCCGCCGAGGCCCGCACGGGCGCGGCAGAACCCCGGGCGGGGCACCGGGTCGTGGCAGCGCCCGCATTCGGCGTACGAGGCCGGTCGGGCGGGCCCGCGTCCTCGGATGTGGGCCCGCCGGCTCCCGGGTGTCTCGGGGAGGTCCGTACGCGCACCGCCCCTGCCGCGATGGTGATCGCGGCAGGGGCGGTGGAGGTCGTTCTGCCCGGTCAGTGGGCGGCCGCGCGTTGGAGGGCGCTGGCGAGGAGGGCGAGGTCGGTGGGGCCGTTGCCGAGTTCGCGGACCGGGCGGCGGGCGGGTGGGGCGCCGAGTTGGAGCGGGTCGATCGCGACGACGGTGGGGCGCAGGGTGGCGGTGCGCGGGATGCGGCCGCTGATCCGGGCGGTCTGGAAGGCGGTGACGCCGCCGTCCGGCAGGCGCAGGTAGCCGCGGCCGGGGGTGTCCTCGGGCAGGGCGGCCGCGTCGCCGAGGTGGATCAGCAGGTCGGAGTCGGCCGGGTCCTCGGTGCGCAGCGCGATGCGGAGCAGGGCGGCCTCGTCGACCTCGGTGCCGGCGCTCTCCTCCGGGTGGCCGGTGGTGACCGCGAGGTGGACGCCGAGCGGGCCGCCGTGGCGGGCGACGGCGGCGAGGGCGCGGGCGAGCGGGCGGCCGGCCGGGGAGGTGGGGGAGAGCAGGGCGTCGTAGTCGTCCACGACGACGACCAGGCGGGCGGGGCAGGGGACGGCGGCGGGGGAGGTGACCGGCCGGGCGCCGTCGCCGCTGCGCGGGTGGATGATCTTCGGGGTGGCGGCGGAGGCCGCGCCGACGACGGCGGGCACCGGGACGGCCGGGTGTCCGACGAGGCTCTGTCCGGCCAGGCCCTGCCCGTCCAGGCTCTGTGCGTCCAGGCTCTGCCCGTCCAGGATGCGGGCGGCGTGCCAGGAGGCGAAGTCCAGTCCGTCGAACAGCCGCTCGCGCAGGGCGAGTTCGTCCTCCAGGGCCTCCGCGGCGAGCAGCGCGGCCCGCGGGTCGTCGGCGGCGTTCACCAGACCGGTGACGTGCGGCAGTTCGGTGCAGCCGTCCAGGCCGTCCTCGGTGGACCGGCCCTCGATGAGGGTGACGGTGAGGCGCTCGGGGCGTTCGGAGACGGCGAGCGAGGCGACCAGGGTGCGCAGCAGCTCGGTCTTGCCGGAGCCGCGGGCGCCGCCGATGAGCAGGTGCGGGCCGCCCGGGTCGGGGGAGGGGAGGGCGAGTTCGGGGTCGGCCAGGTCGAGCGTGCAGAGCTCGTCCCGGGTGGTGCCGAGCAGCGCGGTGGCGGCTCCGATGCCGCCGGCGTGCGCCGCCCAGCGGGCGGACAGCTTGGCCGGGGTGACGGTGTCGAGCTGGAGCAGGTCGAGCAGCCGCAGCGCGTCGGGCAGCGGGCCGCGGGCGGCCGGGGCGGCCTCGCGCAGCGGGGCGAGCACGCGGGCGAGCCGTTCGGCCCAGGCGTCGGAGACGGCGTCCAGGGAGACCTCGTGCAAGGTCTCCCGGCCGCGGGCGACGGGGCGGTCGAGGGAGAGCTGGGTGCCGACCTCGCCGGTGATCAGGGCGGTGGCGCCGAGGCCGCGGGGGAGCAGTTCGGGCTGCTCGGCGAGGCAGACCGGGAAGATGCCGACGGCCGGGCCCTGGCGCAGCAGCAGGTCGACGGCCTGCCGGGCGGTCTCGGTGGTCGGGCGGCCGTCCACCACGACGACGGTGGCGGGGTGGCCGCCGAGGCCGGCCGGGCCGCTGAGCCGGGCGGTGAGTTCGGTCAGCCGGGCGGTGGCCTGTTCGTCGTCGAGGCCGAGCAGCAGGCGGCAGTCCTGGCCGTCGGCGGGGCGCAGGTGGGGCAGCCAGAGGGCCCAGGCCCAGGTGTCCGCGCGTTCTTCGGGGGTGCGGGCCTGGTCGGCGTCGACGACGACCAGGCTCAGGCCGGTCGGCGGGTGCAGGGCGGCGAGCTGGGCGACGACGGCGCGGGTGAGCGCGTCCAGGCGTTCGCGCGGGCCGCTGAGGCCGAGGCTGCCGGCGGTCTGCAGGTCGAGGGTGACGGGGACGGCGGGCAGCATGGTGCCGGGCGCGGTGCCGGGGCCGCCGGGGCGGTCGGCGGTGCCCAGGCGCAGGGTGAGCGCGTCGGGGTGGCCGGGGCCGCGCTCCCAGAGCCGGGGGCCGGGGCCGACGGCGTTGAGCAGCAGGGTGGCGAGATCCGGCCATCGTTCGCGCTGGGCGGCGGCCTGGCGCAGCCGTACGGCGGTGTGGTGGCGTTCGGCGCTCTCCTGGCCGGGCGGTTCGGCGGTGCGGCCGAGCCGCAGCGAGAGCAGGCCGCGGCCGCGGCCGGGGGCGGGTTCGGGGGCCGCTGGCGGTTCGGCCACCGGCGGGGTGGGGCGGACCGGGCCGGGGGCGGCGAGCTGGAGGTGGCCGTGGCCGTCGGGCAGGGCGGCGCGGCCGGTGCCGTCGGCCGGGTCGGGGGCGGCCACGTGCAGGGTGGATTCGCCGATGCGCAGCAGGGCGCCGGCTTCCAGCGGGACGGCTTCCTCGGGGGCTCCGGGCGGGACGAGCCGACCGTCCAGGGTGGTGCCGTTGGTGGAGCCGAGGTCGCGGACGGTGATCCTGCCGTCGTCGGCGAGGTGCAGGGCCAGGTGCAGCCGGGAGACGTCGGGGTCGTCGAGCGGGACGTCGGCTTCGCCGGAGCGGCCGATCCGGATCTCCCGGCCGTGCAGCCGGTGCACTCCGCCGGCGTCCGGGCCGCCGACCACGCGCAGTTCGGCGGCGGCGGGGGTGTCGTCGGGGTCGTCGGCGGTCGGGTCGGCCTCGTTGAGGCTGAGGACGGCCCCGTCGAGGAGCGGGGGGTGGCCGAGCAGCGTGTGCTCGTCGACCCGGTGCGCCCCGGCGTACAGGTGCACGTGGGTGGCGGCCCGGGGCCCGCGCACGCCGACGGCGCCCGCGAGGGCGCCCGCGAGGGAGCCGAGCGCGGTGCCGACGGGTGCGGTGACCAGCACGTCCACGTAGGGGATGGCGGAGCCGGCGGCGGTCGGGCCGCTGCGCGGTCGGAGGACGGTCAGCCGGATCTGCATCTCGCCCGCGGGTCCCTTCTGCTGGTGTGGAGCCTGGTACCGCTGCCCGGTGTCGTCGCGGGCGCGCGGGGCGGCCGCGGCGACCCTTTGGGCCACACGAGTGGCGAGTGTCCATCCTGCCATCCGTCACGGACAGTCCGCGCACCGTACCGGATTTGACGATCTTGCGATCATCGCCATGGTGGAGGCGACGGAGGGTCAGGTCAACCGGTGCGGCGGGGGCCCTGTCGGCGGGCCCGCCGAACCGGTCCGGGAACTCCCCTAGGGGATGTCCCCCAACCCCTCCGGGATGGCCTGCCGGTCGCCCCAAAAACCTGAACGGACACCGTTAGAGTGGCCGCAGACACGGGCCCGGCAGGCTCACCGCACCGGCGGAGGAGCGCCCCGCGCGGGCGGCACGACGAGGAGTGCGACAGGTGCGGCCAGTCGGCAGCAAGTATCTGCTTGAGGAGACCCTCGGACGGGGTGCCACCGGGACGGTCTGGCGCGGCCGGGTGCGCCCCGACGTCCAGGTGCCCGGCAGCGAGCCCGGGCAGCTGGTGGCGATCAAGGTGCTGCGCGAGGAACTGGCGGCCGACCCGGACGTCGTGATGCGCTTCCTGCGCGAGCGCTCGCTGCTGCTGCGACTGACCCATCCGAACATCGTCCGGGTCCGCGACCTGGTGGTCGAGGGCGAGCTGCTGGCCCTGGTGATGGACCTGATCGACGGCCCCGACCTGGCCCGCTACCTGCGTTCCAACGGCCCGTTCAGCCCGATCGCCGGCGCCCTGCTGATGGCTCAGGTCGCGGACGCGCTGGCGGCCAGCCACGAGGACGGGATCGTCCACCGCGACCTCAAGCCGGCCAACGTGCTGCTCGCCTCCACGGTGCTGGACGGCACCGAGCAGATGCACCCGATGCTGACCGACTTCGGCATCGCCCGCCTCGCCGACTCCCCGGGCATCACCCGCACCCACGAGTTCGTCGGCACCCCCGCCTACATCGCGCCGGAGTCCGCCGAGGGCCGCCCGCAGACTTCCGCGGTGGACGTCTACGGCGCCGGGATCATGCTGTACGAGCTGGTCACCGGCCGCCAGCCGTTCCAGGGCGACAGCGCGATCGCGCTCCTCCACGCCCACCTGGCGCAGGAGCCGCAGCGGCCCAGCACCATGCCCGAGCCGCTGTGGACGGTGATCGAGCGCTGCCTGCGCAAGGACCCGGCGCAGCGGCCGTCCGCGACCTCGCTGGCCGGCGCGCTGCGGGTGGTGGCGGCCGGCGTCGGGGTGCACGCCTCCCCGGCGGCGGTGGACGAGGCGCTCGCGGTCGGCTCGCTGCTGCTGCCGGACCCGCGCCCGACCTCCGTCCCGAGCGCAGGCGTGGGCGTCCCCGGCCTGTCGCCGGCGGCTCCGGCCGCCCCGCCGGCCCCGCAGTACGACCCGGCCGCGCAGTACGACCCGGCCGCGGCGACCCGGGTGATGGGCACCCAGCCGCCGCCCGCCCCGCCGTTCGGGGCCCCGGACCGCACCCAGGTGATGCCGCCCACCGTCGTGCCGCCGCTCCCGCCGGGCGCTCCGGGCACTCCGGGCGCTCCGGGGGAGGAGACGCCGCACCCGTGGCAGACGCAGCTACGGGCGGCCCGGGACCGCAACCAGCAGACCCAGGTCGGCTACTTCGGCCCGGAGGACTTCGAGGACCCGCAGGTCGCCCCGCGGCCCTTCCAGGCCGGGCCGGGCGGCCGCCCGGGCTACCAGCAACCGCAGCCGCCGGCCGGCTACCACCCCGACCAGCGGCGCCAGGGCCCGCCGCCGCCCGGGTACGCCCAGCGGCCGCCGGTGGCCCCGCCGCCGTACCAGGGCGGTCAGGGCGGCCAGGGCTACCAGGCCGGGCAGACCGGTCACGGCGGCCAGCCGCAGCCCGGGCCCGGTGGACGTCCGCAGCCGCCCGGCGGCTACCGGCCGGCTCCGGCCGCGTACGGGCAGTCGCAGGGCGGCTACCCGCCGCCGCCCCCGCCCACCCCGGTCCCGCGCCGGGCCGAGCCGCCGCAGCACCGCGAATCCCCGCAGCACCGCGAGCCGCCGCAGCACCGCGAGCCCCCGCAGCGTCGGGAGGAGCCGCGCGAGCAGGACCGCCGCGAGCCCGCCCCGCCGCGCGAGCGGCGCCCGCGCAGCCGCAACCGGATGTACATCCCCGGGCTCGGCTGCCTCAAGGGGTGCCTGATGGTGCTGGTGGTGCTGGTGGTGGCCGGGGTGGCGCTGTGGAACTTCACGTCGCTGCCGCACTACTGGGACAACGTCCAGGGCTGGTTCAACACCGTGCGCGACTGGGCGGACGCCCTGTTCGGCAGCTCGAAGAACTGACGCCGGGCCAGGCCCCGCCGCGCGGGGCCGCCCGGTCCAGGACCGGGCCCGCGCGGCGGGATTGACGCTTTGTCGACAATTCATAAGATTTCTCGCCCGAGACTGCCCGCCCAGGGCCCTCGGGCGGCCCGCGCGGGGCGCCGGGGCGCGTAGGTTGGTCGCTGTTGTCCCGCCCCATCGAGCGCACCGGACCCCCGGGCGCGCTCCCGCGCCGCCCACGGAGCAGCATTGGCACGCAAGATCGGCAGCCGGTACACCGTCCACCAGGTGATCGGCCGGGGTTCGGCCGGGACGGTCTGGCTCGGTGAGGGGCCCGACGGCCCGGTGGCGGTCAAGCTGCTGCGCGAGGACCTGGCCGCCGACCAGGTGCTGGTCGGCCGCTTCGTCCAGGAGCGCGCCGCGCTGACCAGCCTCGACCACCCCCGGGTGGTCGGCGTGCGCGACATGGTCGTGGACGGCAGCGACCTCGCCCTGGTGATGGAGCTGGTCCAGGGCACCGACCTGCGCTCCCGGCTGGAGCGCGACGGCGCGCTCCCGCCGCAGACCGCCGCCTCGGTCATCGCGGACGTCGCCGACGGCCTGGCCGCCGCGCACGCCGCCGGCATCGTCCACCGCGACGTCAAGCCGGAGAACGTCCTGCTCGACCTCGCCGCCGCCCCGGGCCCCGGCGGCGCCCCGCGCGCCAAGCTCACCGACTTCGGCGTGGCCCGCCTGGTCGACGCCCCGCGCCGCACCCGGGCCACCCGGATCATCGGCACCCCCGACTACCTCGCCCCGGAGATCATCGAGGGCCTGGAGCCGCGCGCCGCCGTCGACATCTACGCCCTCGCCACCGTGCTGTACGAGCTGCTGGCCGGGTTCACCCCGTTCGGCGGCGGCCACACCGGCGCGGTGCTGCGCCGGCACGTCACCGAGCAGGTGCCGCCGATCCCGGGCCTGCCGGACGGGCTGTGGCGGATCATCTCCGAGTGCCTGGCCAAGGCCCCGGCCTCCCGGCTGCGGGCCGCCGAGCTGGCCGCCCGGCTGCGCGAGCAGCTGCCCTCGCTGGCCGGCCTGCCGGTGCTGGCCGTCCCCTCCCAGGGCCGCGCCCCGGCGGAGGAGGCGCTGACCCCCGGTGAGGCCGTGTACGCCGAGGTGGACGCCGGCCCGGGCATCCACAAGCGCCGCCGGGGCCCGGCCGTCCCGCTGGTGCCCGGCGTCGCCCCCGACTCCACCCGGGACACCCACACCAGCCTGCGCCGCCCCTCCGCGGACGAGCTGGCCGCGTACGCCGCGGAGTCCCGCGCCCAGCGCACCGCCCCGGGCACCGGGCACCGCCGGGACCGGCAGGCGCTGCTGCGCCGCCGCCGGCTGCTGGCCGTCCTGCTGGCCACCGTCCTGCTGCTGGCGGGCGCCGCCGCGGCCTGGACGGCCTTCGCGGCCACCGCCCCGGACGCCGGCCACCCGGCCCGCCCGACGGTGTCCGGCACGGCCCCGCGGGCGCCGTAGAGGGCCGTCGGGCGGGTACCGCGAGAGTCGGAGGACCCCGGTGTCGTCATGACCACCCCCGGAACCATTACCCTGGGGGCGTGGCAGCCGTCGATCCTTCCGAAGAGCTCAAGAACCTCGAATCGACCATGGGGTCGATCGAGGCCGTCCTCGACCTGGACAAGATCCGGGCCGACATCGCTGTCCTGGAGGAGGCGGCAGGCGCCCCCAACCTGTGGGACGACATCGCGAACGCGCAGAAGGTGACCAGCCGGCTCTCCTTCCTCCAGGGCGAACTGCGCAAGGTCGAGGGCCTGCGCAGCCGTATCGACGACCTGGGCGTGCTGTTCGAGCTGGCCGAGGCCGAGGACGACGCGGACACCCGGGTCGAGGCCGAGTCCGAGCTCGTCTCCCTCCAGAAGGCGGTCGAGGAGCTGGAGGTCCGCACCCTCCTGTCCGGCGAGTACGACGCCCGCGAGGCGCTGATCAACATCCGTGCCGAGGCCGGTGGCGTCGACGCCGCCGACTTCGCCGAGCAGCTGATGCGCATGTACCTGCGCTGGGCCGAGCGGCACGGGTACCCCACCGAGGTGTACGACACCTCGTACGCCGAAGAGGCCGGCATCAAGTCCGCGACCTTCACGGTCAAGGCGCCGTACGCCTACGGCACCCTGTCGGTCGAGCAGGGCACCCACCGCCTGGTCCGCATCTCGCCCTTCGACAACCAGGGCCGCCGGCAGACCTCCTTCGCCGGTGTCGAGGTGCTCCCGGTCGTCGAGCAGTCCGACCACGTCGACATCGACGAGGGCGACCTGCGGATCGACGTCTACCGCGCCTCCGGTCCCGGCGGCCAGGGCGTCAACACCACCGACTCGGCGGTGCGCATCACGCACCTCCCGACCGGTGTCGTGGTCTCCTGCCAGAACGAGCGCTCGCAGATCCAGAACAAGGCGTCCGCGATGAACGTCCTCCAGGCGAAGCTGCTGGAGCGGCGCCGCCAGGAGGAGCGGGCGGCGATGGACGCGCTCAAGGACAGCGGCAGCTCCTGGGGCAACCAGATGCGCTCCTACGTGCTGCACCCGTACCAGATGGTCAAGGACGTCCGGACCGAGTACGAGGTCGGCAACCCGCAGGGCGTGCTGGACGGCGACATCGACGGCTTCATCGAGGCCGGCATCCGCTGGCGCAAGCAGCGCGAGACCGCCGCGCAGTAGGCGCCGACGGACGAAACAGGGCCCCCGACCGCAGTGGTCGGGGGCCCTTTCGTGTGCCTCGGTGGGTTCAGGCCAGTGCCTGCCGGGCGATCAGCGCCACCGCGAGCAGACCGGCCAGCAGGGCCAGCAGCATCGCGGGGGAGAGCGCCGCGAACGGACCCTGCTGCTCCTGCAGCCGGGCCCGGTTGGCGCGGCAGACCGCGCAGCGCCCGTCACTCACGCGGCCGTTGCAGTTGGCGCACACCAGATGGTCGCAGGTCATGCGATCTCCTCCTCGCTGCTACAGCCAACGCACCGGACGGGGCTTTGGTTCCTCTTCTTGCCCTGTGCGGGGGAGCGCCCGAACACGGGGACGCCACCTCCACTCTGCCAGGTTCTGACCGTTCCGGCTCCCGGGCTGTGAGATGCCTCCCAATTTTCGGGGCATAACCAGACATTCTCCCCCAGATTTCGACGGCTGTCCTGGGCGGGCCCTGCGCGCCGACCGCCGATTCGCGTATGGTCCCAGACCGGGAGCGGCCCTTTCCGCTCCCGCCACCCGCCCCAGGGCCGGGCGCCCGGGGTGGACCGACCGAGGACTGGCGCCGCCTAGGATGGCCTCCGTGATGCAGCCGTGATCAGATTCGACAACGTCTCCAAGACCTATCCCAAGCAGAACCGTCCCGCCCTGGACAACGTCTCGCTGGAGATCGAGAAGGGTGAGTTCGTCTTCCTGGTCGGCTCGTCCGGCTCGGGCAAGTCCACCTTCCTGCGCCTGTGCCTGCGCGAGGAGCGCCCCTCCACGGGCGAGGTGCACGTGCTGGGCAAGGACCTCGGCAAGCTGTCCAACTGGAAGGTGCCGCACATGCGCCGCCAGCTGGGCACCGTCTTCCAGGACTTCCGCCTGCTGCCCAACAAGACGGTCGCGCAGAACGTCGCCTTCGCCCTCGAAGTGATCGGCAAGCCCAAGAGCGCCATCAACAAGGTGGTGCCCGAGGTGCTGGAGCTGGTCGGCCTCGGCGGCAAGGAGGACCGCATGCCGGGCGAGCTCTCCGGCGGTGAGCAGCAGCGCGTGGCGATCGCCCGCGCGTTCGTGAACCGTCCGATGCTGCTGATCGCGGACGAGCCCACCGGCAACCTCGACCCGCAGAACTCGGTCGGCATCATGAAGCTGCTCGACCGCATCAACCGCACCGGCACCACGGTGCTGATGGCCACCCACGACCAGGCCATCGTCGACCAGATGCGCAAGCGCGTCATCGAGCTCGACAAGGGGCTGCTCGTCCGCGACCAGGCCCGCGGCGTCTACGGATACCAGCACTGACCGACCGGCGCAGCCGGCGCTGAACCCGTAGGGCCGTCCGCCCGCGTCGCCAGACCAGCAGTACCGACCCTGGAGTTGTTACCCGCATGCGTGCCCAGTTCGTCCTGTCGGAGATCGGTGTGGGTCTCCGCCGCAACCTGACGATGACCATCGCGGTCGTGGTCAGTGTCGCGCTCTCCCTCGCCCTGGCCGGTTCCTCGCTCCTGGTCCGTGACCAGGTGAACTCCATGAAGGGGTACTGGTACGACAAGGTCGAGGTGAGCATCTACTTCTGCACCAAGTCGGACGCGCGCAACTCGCCGCAGTGCGACAAGGGTGCGGCCACCGACCAGCAGGTGCAGGACATCAAGGCCCAGCTGGACAAGATGGACTCGGTGGTCCAGTCGTCGACCTTCGAGAGCTCCGCCGAGGCGTACAAGCACTGGAAGGAGATGAACCCGGACAACCCGCTCATCTCCGTCCTGGGCCCGGACGCGATGCCGCAGTCCTGGCGGGTCAAGCTGAACGACCCGACCAAGTACGACGTCATCCAGAGCGCCTTCGCCGGCAAACCCGGCGTCAAGTCGGTGGAGGACCAGCGGAAGATCCTGGAGAACCTGTTCGGCCTGCTCAACGGCCTCCAGACGGCGGCCTTCGTGATCATGGTGCTGATGCTGTTCGTCGCCCTGCTGCTGATCGTCAACACCGTCCGGGTGTCGGCGTACAGCAGGCGGCGCGAAACCGGCATCATGCGCCTGGTCGGTGCCTCGAACTTCTACGTCCAGATGCCGTTCATCGCCGAGGCCGCGTTCTCCGCGCTGCTCGGCGCGGCCATGGCCTCCGGGCTGCTGGTCGGCGGGCACTTCTTCGTCCAGAACTGGCTGGCCGACCGGGTGCAGTTCATCCACTTCATCGGCCTCGGCTCGGTGCTCGCGGTGATACCGCTGCTGATCGTGGTCGGTATGGGCATGGCCGGCGTGGCGGCGTTCTTCACCCTGCGCAAGTACCTCAAGGTCTGACCATCCCCGGCCCCGGCGGCCCCGGACGGCACTGCGCCGTCCGGGGCCGCCGCCGTTTCGCCCGCCGTTGCGGCCCGTCGCGCCCGACGCGGTGTCTACACTCCGGTGCCATGCTGGAAACTCCGCGCAGGGCACGTCAGGTGGCCACCCTCAGCCTGGTGTTCGGCGTCGTGCTGATCGCCGGGGCCGCCACCGGCGCCTGGGGCGACCCGCCGCGGCGCCCGGCCGCCGGTGCCGCCCCGGTCGCGGGCGCCGCCCCGGGCCTCCCGGCGGACCCGGCCGGCACCGCCCTGTCCGAGCAGCAGGCCGAGCACCTGCTCGGGGCCAACGGCGACCGCTGGGGCGCCTACTACAGCGCCCAGGAGTACGCCGCGTTCAGCCAGGGACTGGACGGCCGCTACCTGGGCGTCGGGCTCTCGGTCGGCCGCGGCCAGGACGGCGTCACCGCGATCTCCCAGGTGGCGCCCGCAGGGCCCGCCGCCACGGCCGGGATCGAGGCCGGCGACCGGCTGCTGCGGATCGACCAGGACCAGGCCGACCACCTGCCGGTCACCGAGGTGGTGGCCCGGCTGCGCGGGCGCGACGGCGAGCGCGGGGTGGGCTCCGAGGTCACCCTCGCCGTGCGGCGCGGTGTCGGCGAGGTCCGCGAACTGCGGCTGCGGCGGGCCCTGTTGGACAGCCAGCAGGTCACCGCCGAGCAGTTGGAGAAGGGCGTGCTGCGGATCGCCGTGCGGGCCTTCACCAGCGGCGTGACCGATCAGGTGCGCGCCGCGCTGCGCGCCCCGCACGCCGGTGTGGTGCTCGATCTGCGCGGCAACTCGGGCGGGTTGGTCGAGGAGGCCGCCGGCACCGCCGGGATCTTCCTGGACGGCGGAGCGGTCGGCTCGTACCAGGAGCGCGGCGAGACCCGGGAGTTGACCGCCCCGCCCGGGGGCGACCAGCGCACCCCGCTGGTGGTGCTGGTCGACGGCGGCACGATGAGCGCCGCCGAACTGCTCACCGGCGCGCTCCAGGACCGCAGCCGCGCCGTGGTGGTCGGCTCCCGGACCTTCGGCAAGGGCACCGTCCAGCAGCCCAGCCGGCTCGCCGACGGCGCCGTGCTGGAGCTGACCGTCGGCCGCTACTACACCCCGGCCGGCCGCTCCCCGGAGGGCACCGGCCTGACCCCGGACGTCCCGGCGGCGGCCGGCGAGGACGCCGACGCGCTCGCCCTGCGGGTGCTGGCCGGGCTCGGTACCCGGGCCTAAAGGGGCTGCCCCGAACCGGCCGAAGTGCGAGAATGGCCGCGCTATGGCAAAGGAAACCGGACAGAAGCTGATCGCGCAGAACAAGAAGGCGCGACACGAGTACACGATCCTCGACACCTACGAGTGCGGCCTCGTGCTCACCGGTACGGAGGTGAAGTCACTGCGCGAGGGGCGGGCCAACCTGGTCGACGGCTACGCCTACATCCAGAACCACGAGGCCTGGATCGACAACGTGTTCATCCCCGAGTACACCCAGGGGACGTGGACCAACCACGCGGCCCGGCGCAAGCGCAAGCTGCTGCTGCACCGGCTGGAGATCCGCAAGATCGAGAGCACGGTCCGCGACGCGGGCCACACGCTCGTCCCGCTCTCGCTGTACTTCAAGGACGGCCGGGTGAAGCTCGAACTGGCGCTCGCGGTCGGCAAGAAGCTGTACGACAAGCGGCAGACGCTGCGCGAGAAGCAGGACACCCGCGAGACGGCCCGTGCGGTGGCGGCCGCCCGACGGCGCCAGCGTTAATCCGCTGGACCCTCACCCGCTGCCTCGCGTACTATGGCGGCAGCAACACGGACGGTCACCGTCCGGCTGTTTCTCAACAAAACATGGGGATGATCGGTTTCGACAGGGGATGTTGAAACAGGGGAAGCGAGCCGAGGAACGCGGCAATGATCTCGTTAACCACGTGTCGCAAAAAAATAATCGCCAACTCTAAGCGCGATTCCCAGCAGTTCGCTCTCGCTGCCTAATAAGCACCGATAGCGCTTGGGTGTCAGACCGGGGAGTTCCCGACCCGGACCCTGGCATAATCTAGGGAACTCAACCGTCCACCCGGGCTGCGAGGGTGGATGGGAAATCAAACAGCAGCTGGGCCTGTTGGCGGCTTGTCCGTGTGACTGCCAGGGCCGAGAAAATCACAGCGGACTGCGCTCGGAGAAGCCCTGAATTAACTCCACTGGACCCGGGTTCGATTCCCGGCATCTCCACCACCCCATGTTGACAGTGAAGGCCGTCCACCGCTTTGCGGTGGGCGGCCTTCACGTTTACCCCGGTTGGGGCGTAGGATCATCCGTCCGCTCGTTTTCCGGAGCCGGATTCCGCCGCTACCACCGAGGCCATGCAGAGCAACACGGACACCACCGCCGCCACCGACCGCGAGACCGCGCGCGAGCGCGAGATCGCCGGTGAGCAGCAGCACCTCGACACCGTCTACCGCCGGCTGGAGGAGAAACTCGCCGAGGCCGAGTACATCCTGGAGGACGCCGCCAAGCGGGTCCACGTCGGCACCCCCGGCGCGCTCGCCGAGCGCGACGCCCAGGTCTACCGGGCCGGCGCCCACCTCCAGCGCCTGAACAACGAGTTCGAGGACTTCCTGTTCGGCCGGATCGACCTCCAGCGGGCGGACGCCCCGGAGGAACACGGCATCCCCTCCGACACGCCGCTCGACCCGGCCGACCCGGCCGTCGCCGAGACCCTGCACATCGGCCGTCTGGGCGTGCTGGATGCCGAGTACGGTCCGCTGGTGATCGACTGGCGGGCGCCCGCCGCCGCGCCGTTCTACCGCGCCACCCCGGTCGAGCCGGGCCGGGTGGTCCGCCGCCGGGTGATCCGGTCCAAGGGGCGCCGGGTGATCGGCGTCGAGGACGACCTGCTGCGTCCCGACCTCACCCCGACCCTGAACGGCCGGGAGCTGGCGGTGGTCGGCGACGGCGCGCTGATGGCCTCGCTCGGCCGCGCCCGCAGCCACTCGATGCGCGACATCGTCTCCTCCATCCAGAAGGAGCAGGACGAGGTGATCCGGGCGGCCGCCGCCGGCGCCACGCTCGTCACCGGCGGCCCGGGCACCGGCAAGACCGCCGTGGCCCTGCACCGCGCCGCGTACCTGCTGTACCAGGACCGCCGCCGCTACGCCGGGGGCATCCTGGTGGTCTCGCCGACCCCGCTGCTGGTCTCCTACACCGAGGGCGTGCTGCCCTCGCTCGGCGAGGAGGGGCAGGTCGCCATCCGCGCGGTCGGCTCGCTGGTGGACGGCATCGAGGCGGGCACCTACGACAGTCCGGAGGCGGCCCGGGTCAAGGGCTCGGGCCGGATGGTCCAGCTGCTGCGCCGGGCGGCCCGGGCCGCGCTGGAGCTGGGCGCGCCGCAGGAGCTGAAGGTGGTCGCCCGCGGCGAGGTGCTCAAGCTGGACGCGGGCCGACTCAAGGCCGTGCGCGGCAACGTGATCGGCTCCGGCGGCACCCCGCTGAACCTGCTGCGCCCGCGCGCCCGCCGCCTGCTGCTGGACGCCCTGTGGCAGGAGGTCACCCGGCACCTGCCGAAGCCGACCGACCACTACGCCCGCGAGCAGCGCCAGGAGGAGAAGGAGTCCTTCGACGAGTACGTCTCGGACGAGGCGTCGTTCCTGGACTTCCTGGATGCCTGGTGGCCCGCCGTGACCCCGCGCCGGGTGCTCGGCACGCTCAAGCAGCACCGGCACATCAACCGGATCGCCCGCCGCGCCGTCTCCCCGGACGAGGCGAGGCTGCTGGCGGCGTCCTGGCGCCGGCTGTCCCCGAACGGCGAGGGCGCGCTGTCCGCGCACGACGTCGCGCTGGTGGACGAGCTCCAGGTGCTGCTCGGCGAGGCGGCCCGGCCGAAGGTGCGCGAGGTGGACGCGGTGGACCTGCTGAGCGGGCTGGAGGAGGTCACCACCTTCGCCGACCGCAGCTCCCGCCAGCGCGAGCGCGTCCCCGTCGAGCGCACCGAGTACGCGCACGTGATCGTGGACGAGGCGCAGGACCTCACCCCGATGCAGTGGCGGATGATCGGCCGCCGGGCCCGGATGGCGACCTGGACGATCGTCGGCGACCCGGCGCAGTCCTCCTGGCCGTTCCCGCAGGAGGCGCAGGCCGCGCTGGACGAGGTGCTGTCCGGCAAGCCGCGCCGCCGCTTCACGCTGACCGTCAACTACCGCAACCCGGCGGAGATCGCCGAGGTCGCGGCCAAGGTGCTGGCGCTGGCCGCGCCGGGCACCCCGTCGCCGACCGCGGTGCGCCGGGTCGGCGTCGAGCCGCGCTTCGCGGCCGTCGTGGACCCCGCCCCGGAGGCCTTCGGCGCGGCGGCCCGGGCGGAGCTGGAGCGGCTGCTGGGCGAGGTGGACGGCACCGTGGCGATCGTGGTGCCGATGGACCGCCGGGCCGAGGCGGCCGGCTGGGCCGAGGGCCTGGGCGAGCGGGCGGTGGTGCTGGGCAGCCTGGAGGCGAAGGGCCTGGAGTACGACGCGACCGTGGTGGCCGACCCGACCGGCATCGCCGGCGAGTCGGAGGCCGGCCTGCGGGTGCTGTACGTGGCGCTCACCCGGGCGACCCAGCGGCTGACCGTGCTGTCCGGTCCGGACGACCTGCCGGACGCGGCCGGCGTGCCCGCGCTGCTGCACGGCTGACGGCCGGTTCGCCGGACGAAGAAGGCCCCTCACCGGATGGTGAGGGGCCTTCAGACGTTAGTGACACCGACCCGCCATGCTCGCCTCGCGGCAAGTGGTCCCTCGAAGGGACGAAGGTTGGGCCCGGGGGCTTGGATCGAGCCGGTGTCCCGTCCAATGTAACGCATCGGCCCGGAGAGGCAAGAAGTTGTCGGGTCCGCACACTCAATGAACGTTATTTCTGGCTATCCCTTGGAAGGTGCGACGATCGAGGTCTAGCATGCGCAGGCGATGCCTTCAACAAAATGTTGAACCTGCCGCACGGACGGAAGAAGGAAGCGTCGATGGCGACGGTGCCCAGTGTCTCCAACTCGATCACGGTGCGGCTGGAGGTCCCGGCCCGGGGCAACGCCGTCAGTGCGATCACCACGGCCGTGGAGTCCTCCGGCGGTTCGGTGACCGGTCTCGACGTCACCGCCTCCGGCCTGGAGGCGCTGCGGATCGACGTGACGGTGGCGGCCTCCTCGGTCGCGCACGGCGAGGAGATCGTCGAGAAGCTGCGGGCGATCGACGGCGTGTCGATCGGCAAGGTCTCGGACCGCACCTTCCTGATGCACCTCGGCGGCAAGATCGAGATGTCGTCCAAGCTCCCGATCCGCAACCGTGACGACCTCAGCATGATCTACACCCCGGGCGTCGCCCGGGTCTGCATGGCGATCGCCGAGAACCCCGAGGACGCCCGCCGCCTCACCATCAAGCGCAACAGCGTCGCCGTGGTCACCGACGGCTCGGCGGTGCTGGGCCTGGGCAACATCGGCCCGGCCGCCGCGCTGCCGGTCATGGAGGGCAAGGCGGCCCTGTTCAAGCGCTTCGCCGGGATCGACGCCTGGCCGATCTGCCTGGACACCCAGGACACCGACGAGATCGTGGCCATCGTCAAGGCGATCGCCCCCGGCTTCGCGGGCATCAACCTGGAGGACATCTCCGCGCCGCGCTGCTTCGAGATCGAGGCCCGGCTGCGCGAGGCCCTGGACATCCCGGTCTTCCACGACGACCAGCACGGCACCGCGATCGTGGTGCTGGCCGCCCTCACCAACGCGCTGAAGGTGGTCGGCAAGGAGATCAGCGACATCCGGGTGGTGATGTCGGGCGCCGGCGCCGCCGGTACCGCGATCCTCAAGCTGCTGCTGGCGGCCGGCGTCGAGCACGCCACCGTGGCGGACGTGCGCGGTGTGGTCCACCAGGGCCGGGAGGACCTCAACGACAGCCTGCGCTGGATCGCCGAGCACACCAACCGCTCGGGCCGCACGGGCAGCCTCAAGGAGGCCGTGGCGGACGCCGACGTCTTCATCGGCGTCTCGGCCCCGAACGTCCTGGACGGCGACGACCTGGCCACCATGGCCGAGGACTCGATCGTCTTCGCGCTGGCCAACCCGGACCCGGAGGTCGACCCGGCCATCGCCCGGCAGACCGCCGCCGTGGTCGCCACCGGCCGCAGCGACTTCCCCAACCAGATCAACAACGTGCTGGTCTTCCCGGGTGTCTTCCGCGGCCTCCTGGACGCCCAGAGCCGCACCGTCAACACCGAGATGATGATCGCCGCCGCCCGGGCGCTGGCCACCACCGTCGCCGACGACGAGCTGAACGCCAACTACATCATCCCGAGCGTCTTCCACAAGGACGTCGCCAAGACGGTCGCCTCGGCGGTGCGCGAGGCGGCGCTGGCGGGCGTCCAGGAGAGCACGGAGCCGGCCCGTCCGACCCCGGGAATCGTCGGCACGCTCGACGCCTCCTCCTTCCCCACCGTCAAGCTCTGACCGGCGAGGCGGCCGACGTGTCGCTGATCGGTCAAATGTCCGAATAGCGGCCTTACCCGCCCGAGCCCGCCCCGAACCCTTGCGACACAAGGGCGAGGGGCGTGTTTGGGCTTGTCGTGCCTAGGGCGTACGGTAGCCCTGCACGGGGCAGGCGTGTCCGACAAGTACGGAACGTCCCCCTGGTCTTCCGGCGCGTCATCCCGACCGCCGCCCGGGCCCGGTCCGCCGGAGCCGACGGAGCGTCACACCTCCAACGGGTGGGGTTCGTTCGGGTGTCGTGGCCGGGGCCCGATTGGCTTTCTCGGGGCTGGTCGGGGCAGGATTCGTATCCAGGCAGGCGGACGGGCCTTCGACGGCACCGGCGCGCGGCATCGGGTACGGACCCGGCCTGCGACCACGCATTGCCTGCATGAGCACAGTGTGCGGACCTGCGGCCTATCCGGGTGCCCCCCGGTGGGAGTACCGATGGGCCCCCGCACACCGCAAGCGAACAGACCACAGGAGTACACATGAACCGCAGTGAGCTGGTGGCCGCGCTGTCCGAGCGCGCCGAGGTGACCCGCAAGGACGCCGACGCCGTTCTGGCCGCCTTCGCCGAGATCGTCGGCGAGGTCGTCGCCAAGGGCGACGAGAAGGTCACCATCCCCGGTTTCCTGACCTTCGAGCGCACCCACCGCGCCGCCCGCACCGCCCGCAACCCGCAGACCGGTGAGCCGATCCAGATCGCGGCCGGCTACAGCGCCAAGGTGAGCGCCGGCTCCAAGCTGAAGGAAGCCGCCAAGGGCGCCTGAACCACCCCTTGAACGCCCGAGAGGCCGGGCTCCCCTTCTGGGGAGCCCGGCCTCTCGTCGTGGGCCCGTGGGCCCGTGGGCCCGTGGCCCGGTGGGCCCTGCGGATCAGGCGTCGACCAGCTGCTCGGACGGCAGCTCGACGTGGGCGCCCAGGTCGCGCAGCTTGTCCATGAAGTTCTCGTAGCCGCGGTTGATCAGGTCGATGCCGTGCACGGTCGAGGTGCCCTCGGCCGCCAGCGCCGCGATCAGGTACGAGAAGCCGCCGCGCAGGTCGGGGATGACCAGCTCGGCGCCCATCAGCTTGGACGGGCCGGAGACGACCGCCGAGTGCAGGAAGTTGCGCGCGCCGAAGCGGCACGGGGTGGCGCCCAGGCACTCGCGGTACAGCTGGATGTGTGCACCCATCTGGTTGAGCGCGCCGGTGAATCCGAGCCGCGACTCGTACACCGTCTCGTGGACGATGGACAGGCCGGTGGCCTGGGTCAGGGCGACGACCAGCGGCTGCTGCCAGTCGGTCTGGAAGCCCGGGTGCACGTCGGTCTCCAGGGCGATCGCCTTGAGCTCGCCGCCCGGGTGCCAGAAACGGATGCCCTCGTCCTCCACCTCGAAGGCGCCGCCGACCTTCCGGAAGGTGTTCAGGAAGGTCATCATCTCCAGCTGGCGGGCGCCGCGGACGTAGATGTCGCCCCTGGTGGCCAGCGCCGCGCAGGCCCAGGAAGCGGCCTCCAGGCGGTCCGGCAGCGCGCGGTGGGTGTAGCCGCCCAGCTCGTCGACGCCGGTGATCAGGATGGTCCGGTCGGTGCCCAGGGTGATGATCGCGCCCATCTTCTGCAGCACGCAGATCAGGTCGACGATCTCCGGCTCGATGGCCGCGTTGCGCAGCTCGGTGACGCCCTCGGCGAGGACGGCGGTGAGCAGCACCTGCTCGGTCGCGCCGACCGAGGGGTAGGGCAGCTCGATCTTGGTGCCGCGCAGGCGCTGCTGGGCGACCAGGTAGGTGCCCTGCGGGTGCTTCTCGATGGTGGCGCCGAACTGGCGCAGCACCTCGAAGTGGAAGTCGACCGGACGGCCGCCGATGTCGCAGCCGCCCAGGCCCGGGATGAAGGCGTGGCCGAGGCGGTGCAGCAGCGGGCCGCAGAACAGGATCGGGATCCGCGAGGAGCCCGCGTGCGCGTCGATGTCGGTGACGTTCGCACTCTCCACGTGCGACGGGTCGAGGATCAGCTCGCCGTCCTCGTCGCCGGTCCGCACGGTGACCCCGTGCAGCTGGAGCAGTCCGCGGACCACCTTGACGTCGCGGATGTCCGGGACGTTGCGCAGTCTGCTGGGGCCCTGGCCGAGGAGGGCGGCGACCATGGCCTTGGGCACCAGGTTCTTCGCACCGCGGACGCGGATCTCGCCTTCGAGCGGGTTTCCGCCGTGGACCAGCAGGACGTCGTCGGTCATCGTTCTCGCAATCCGGGGTGCCAGAGGAGTGGGAAGGCTCCGGTAGAGAGCCGGTGGTGGACCGGTTGGTACGGGCGCGCTCGGGCCCCCGGCAAAACCGAGTCGGCACCGTAGAAGGGCGTCCACCATCCGTAGATGGTAGTGGGCGTGCCGATGGTTCCCGTGAGCCTCTCCCGTGATGGTCCTCTCTCCGGGCTCGCTCCCGCCCGCCGGAGGGGCCGTTCGGGTGTTTGTCCGGCGTGGCGGGGTTTCGATCGTTGAGGTGTCCGACCCCGGCCGTTCTGCGGGATCATGTGGGCATGACGGCGGCCCACTCGCACGCAGGACGGTCCCACACCGGCCGTCTGCTCGTCGCGACGCCCCTGCTCACCGACCCGAACTTCGCCCGGGCGGTGGTGCTGCTCCTCGACCACGACGTCGAGGGGGCGCTCGGCGTGGTCCTCAACCGGCCGACGCCGGTCGAGGTGGGCAGCGTGCTGGACGGCTGGGGGCGGCTGGTCGGGCAGCCCGCCGTGGTGTTCCAGGGCGGACCGGTGGCGCTGGACTCGGCGCTCGGCCTCGCCGTGGCGCCGGGGGAGCCGGGCACCGGCGAGCCGCTCGGCTGGCGGCGGGTGCACGGCGCGATCGGCCTGGTGGACCTGGAGGCGCCGCCCGAGGTGCTGGCCGGCGAGCTGGGCGCGCTGCGGATCTTCGCCGGGTACGCCGGCTGGTCGCCGGGCCAGCTGGAGACGGAGCTGGGGAGCGGCGCCTGGTACCTGGTGGACTGCGAGCCGGGGGACATCTCCAGCCCGGAACCGGAGCGGCTGTGGCGCTCGGTGCTGCGCCGCCAGCGCGGCCCGCTGGCGCTGCTCGCGACCTATCCGGACGACCCGACGCTGAACTGACGTACGGGCCGCCGTCGCGATACTGGCCGGGTTTCGCGGGGCGCCCATAGACTTGGCACCTATGAGCACTCTTGAGCCCGAGCGCGGCCTCGGCACCGGCACCCTGGTCGAGCCAGTCCCCCAGGTGTCCCACGGGGACGGCGACCACGAGCGCTTCGCGCACTACGTCCAGAAGGACAAGATCATGGAGAGCGCGCTCTCCGGCTCGCCCGTGGTGGCGCTCTGCGGCAAGGTCTGGGTGCCCGGGCGCGACCCGAAGAAGTACCCGGTCTGCCCGATGTGCAAGGAGATCTACGACGGCATCGGCAAGCCGCAGGGCGGCGACGACAACAACGGCGGCAAGTAGCACCGACCGCCGCGGGCCGGTGCCCGGCGCCGTTGTGCACGGTGTGGTTGTGCACAGCGCCGTTTTGCATAGTGCCGCGTTTCCGAAGTGGTCTATGCCAGTCGTCCGGGGCGGGGGCAGGATGTCGGAATGGACCTCATTCCCGTGCCTTCGAGTGCCGTCCGCCGCCCGGACGAGGACTTCCCCCTCGACGACGCCACCACGCTGACCGCGCCGCCCGGGCTGGCCGACGCCGAGCGGTGGCTGCGCACCGCGCTGTCCGCGGCCACCGGGCTGCCGCTCGGCCCGGGCCGGCCGGGCGCGGGCATCGAACTGGTCCAGGACGACGCGCTGGCCGCCGAGGCGTACCGGATCACGGTGCGCCCCGGCCACGCCCTGATAGCCGCGGGCGGGCCGGCCGGTGCGCTGTGGGGGGCGCAGACCCTGCGGCAGCTGCTCGGCCCGGACGCCTTCCGCCGTTCCCCGCTGCGCGGCACCGGCTGGGTGCTGCCCGGTGCGGACATCGAGGACGCCCCGCGGTTCGGCTGGCGCGGTGCGCTGCTCGACGTCGCCCGGCACTTCCTGCCCAAGTCGGACGTGCTGCGCTTCGTCGACCTGCTGGCCGCGCACAAGCTCAACGTGCTGCACCTGCACCTGACCGACGACCAGGGCTGGCGGGTGGAGATCAAGCGCTACCCCGGCCTGACCGAGCGCGGCGCCTGGCGGGACCGCTCGATGGTCGGCTACCGGGTCGGCCAGCGCCGCGACGACCGCCCGCACGGCGGCTACTACACCCAGGACGACCTGCGCGAGATCGTCGCCTACGCGGCCGCGCGCGGGGTCACCGTCGTCCCGGAGGTCGACCTGCCCGGGCACACCCAGGCCGCCGTCGCGGCCTACCCCGAGCTGGGCAACACCGACGTGGTGGACACCGCGGCGCTCGGCGTCTGGACGGACTGGGGCGTCAGCCACAACGTGCTCAACGCCTCCGAGGACACCCTGCGCTTCTTCGAGGGCGTGCTGGAGGAGGTCCTGGAACTCTTCCCGTCCGAGTTCATCCACCTCGGCGGCGACGAGTGCCCCAAGGAGCAGTGGAAGGACAGCGCGGCCGCCCAGGCGCGGATCCGCGAGCTCGGCCTGGCCAACGAGGACGAGCTGCAGAGCTTCGTGATCCGGCACTTCGACCGCTGGCTGGCCGAGCGCGGCCGCCGGCTGATCGGCTGGGACGAGATCCTGGAGGGCGGGCTCGCCCCGGGCGCCGCCGTCTCCTCCTGGCGCGGGTTCGGTGGCGGGATCGCCGCGGCCAAGGCCGGGCACGACGTGGTGATGTGCCCCGAGCAGCACGTCTACTTCGACCACCGGCAGGCCGACGGCCCGGACGAGCCGATCCCGGTCGGCTTCGTGCGCACGCTGGAGGACGTGTACCGCTTCGAGCCGGTGCCCGGGCAGCTGGACGAGACCGCCGCCCGGCACGTGATCGGCACCCAGGCCAACCTGTGGAGCGAGTTCATGGACAGCGCCCGGGACATCGACTACCGGGCCTTCCCCCGGTTGGTGGCCTTCTCCGAGGTCGCCTGGTCCGACCTGCCCACCGATCCGGCCGAGCGCGACTACGCCGGCTTCCAGCACCGGCTGGAGGCGCACCTGAAGGTGCTGGACGCGCTCGGCGTGGAGTACCGCCCGGCGGACGGCCCGCACCCCTGGCAGCGCTGGCCCGGGGTGGCCGGCCGGCCGATCGAGGGCCCGCCGCCGGTGCGCTGAGCGCGACGGACTCGTCCCGGCGGGAACTTCTGAGTGGTCATCTGACGTCAAGAACAGATGAACATCTGCCCTGGTCCGGTTCGGGCCGGGGCAGATACCGCCCGGTATCCGTCCCAATCGGGCAGTCCCGTTCACCTGCCCCGAAATGATCATCGAGCATTGTGTGCCAGAGTTGCCCAACCCGGCCCGATCGCCCGTACCCTACGGGCCAGGCCGGGCTGCTGACGCGGACACCACGGCCGAAGGCCGCGGGCGGCAGCCGATCGATGAGCAAGTGGAGCACGGTGGGACCCAGGTGAACCGGACGATCATGCTGCCGGCCTCCCTCGACGAGGCCGTCGACGCGCTGGCCGCCACCCCGGCCGCGGTACCGGTGGCCGGAGCCACCGACCTGATGGAAGCCGTCAACGCCGGACGGCTACGCCCCGCCGCCCTGGTCGGCCTCGGCCGGATCACCGAACTGCGCGGCTGGCGCTACGAGGACGGCGGCACCGCCGTCCTCGGCGCCGGACTCACCCACGCCCGGATGGACCGCCCCGACTTCGCCGCGCTCATCCCCGCGCTCGCGGACGCCGCCCGCACCGCCGGCCCGCCGCAGGTCCGCAACGTCGGCACCCTCGGCGGCAACATCGTCACCGCCGCCCCGGCCGGCGACACCCTCCCGGTGCTCACCGCCCTGGAGGCCAGCGTCACCCTCGCCCGGGCCGGCGCCAGCCGCGAGGTGCCGGTCAGTCACCTGCTCACCGGCCTCGACCCGGTGCGCCCCGGCGAACTCCTCACCTGGGTGCGCGTCCCGCTGCTGCACGCCCCGCAGGTCTTCCTCAAGGCCACCGGCCGCAGCGGCCCGGCCCGCGCCACCGCCTCCGTCGCGCTGGTCCTCGACCCCGCCCGGCGCGCCGTGCGCTGCGCGGTCGGCGCCGTCGCACCGGTGCCGCTGCGCCCGCTGGAGGCCGAGGCCTGGGTCGCCGGCTGCATCGACTGGGACGGCAGCCGGGAGATCGACCCGGCCGCGACCGCCGCCTTCGGCGAGTACGTGGCCACCGCCTGCGTCCCCGACAGCTACGGCGCCGAAGGCGCCTGGGAGGCCGTGACCGAGGGGCCGAGCGCGGCCGCCGTTCGGCTGCGGCGTACCGTATCGGTGCTGGCCCGACGGGCACTGGGAAGGGCGCTGAAGTGACCACAGACCCCATCGAGACCCTCGACGCCGACCCGCTCGGCCTCACCCCGCAGGTCAGCCGCGAGCTGCGCCCGTGCGCCTCGTACACCTTGCGGGTCAACGGTTTCGAACGGCCCGTCACCGACGCCTGGATCGGCGAGAGCCTGCTCTACGTGCTGCGCGAGCGGCTCGGCCTGGCCGGTGCCAAGGACGGCTGCGAGCAGGGCGAGTGCGGGGCCTGCTCGGTGCAGGTGGACGGCCAGCTGGTGGCCGGCTGCCTGGTGCCCGCCGCGCTGGCCGCCGACAGCGAGATCAACACCGTCGAGGGCCTGTCGGCCGCCGGCGGCGCGAGCGACGTCCAGCAGGCGCTGGCCGAGTCCGGCGCGGTGCAGTGCGGCTACTGCACCCCCGGCATGGCGATGGCGGTGCACGACCTGCTCCAGCGCAACCACCGCCCGACCGAGGTCGAGGCCCGCCAGGCGCTCTGCGGCAACCTCTGCCGCTGCACCGGCTACCGCGGCGTGCTGGCCGCCGTCCAGAGCATCGCCGACGCGCGCGCCGAGGACGCCGAGGAGACGGAGGAGGCGGCCTCTCCGGCCGCCGCCCAGGCCGCCGCCCCGGTCGCGGGACAGCCCGCCGAACAGCCCGCCGGGGAAGCGGCCGCCGGACCGGAGCCGGCCGCCGAACCGCCGGTCTACGCCGACTCCGACGCCTGGATCGAGCACGTCCCGCAGCCGCCCGCCGAGCAGCCCCCGGCCGGCACCGACCAGCCGTACGGCGACGGCCAGGGCGGCTACGACACCGGCGTGTACGACACCGCCGTCCTGACGCCGGTCCAGGGCATCCCCGCCCAGACCACCGACGACCAGGTGTACTACCCGCCCCAGGGCTACCCCGAGCAGCCGTACCAGGGCACCCCCGCCCACGGGACCTACGTGCCCGGCGGCTACCCGCAGCAGAACGGCTACGACGCCGGGTACGACGCCCCGGTCTACGAACCCACCCCCGCGCACGGCACGCCGCTGCCCGGGGCCGCCTTCGACGGCACGCCCCCGCACGGCACGCCGTACGTCGCCACGCCCCCGCACGGCGCTCCGGCCGGCGGCACCGCCCCGGCCGGCGTCCCGTACGGCGCCACCCCCGCCCACGGCATCCGGCTCCCCGAGGACGACCACGCATCATGACGTCGCCTACCGACATCGGCGCAGCACTCCAGCAGGACGGCGGCGAGGGCGGCGCACCGGAGCCGTTCGGCCTGGGCAGCTCACCGCTGCGCAGCGACGCGCTGCCCAAGGCGCTCGGCATCTACCCGTACGCGGCCGACCTGTGGGCCGAGGGGCTGCTCTGGGGCGCGGTGCTGCGCTCGCCGCACCCGCACGCCCGGATCAGGGGCATCGACACCGCGGCCGCGCTCGCGCTGCCCGGCGTGCACGCCGTGGTCACCGCCGCCGACCTGCCGCCCGGCCCGGACGGAACCCCGGACGGCGCCCCGGCCGGGCCGATCGTCGCCGACCGGCCGGTGCTGGCCGCGGGCGTGGTGCGCCACCACGGCGAGCCGATCGCCGCGGTGGCCGCCGACCACCCGGACACCGCCCGGCTGGCGGTCGGTCTGATCGCGGTCGACTACGAGCCGCTGGAGGCCGTCACCGACCCCGAGCAGGCCTTCACCGCCCCGTCGCTGCACCCGGACGGCAACCTGTTCCGCCACCTGCCGCTGCGCACCGGGGACCCGGACGCGGCCGGCGAGATCATCATCGAGGGCCTCTACCAGGTCGGCCGTCAGGACCCGGCCCCGCTCGGGGCCGAGGCCGGGCTGGCCGTGCCGCGCCCGGACGGCGGCGTCGAACTGCACCTGTCCTCCACCGACCCGCACGGCGACCGCGACCGCACCGCCGCCTGCCTCGGCCTGGAGCCCGACCGGGTCCGGCTGGTGGTCACCGGCGTGCCCGGGGCCACCACCGACCGCGAGGACCTCTCCTTCCAGGTCACCCTGGCGCTGCTGGCGCTGCGCACCGGCCGCCCGGTGAAGATGACCCTCACCCGCGAGGAGTCCTTCCACACCCACCCCTCGCGCCACCCCGCGCTGCTGCGCTACCGCCACCACGCCGACGCCGAGGGCACCCTGGTGAAGGTCGAGGCGCAGATCCTGCTGGACGGCGGCGCGTACGCGGACGTCTCCGCCGAGGCGCTGGCCGCCGCCACCGCGTTCTCGGTCGGCCCGTACGTCTGCCCGAACGTCTTCGTGGACGCCTGGGCGGTGCGCACCAACAACCCGCCGGCCGGGCGGATGCGCGGCGAGGGCGCGTTGCAGGCCTGCTTCGCCTACGAGTCGCAGCTGGACCAGCTGGCCGCCCGGATCGGCGTGGACCCGGTGGAGATCCGCCGCCGCAACGCGATGGCCACCGGCGACCCGATGCCCACCGGACAGGCCGTCACCTGCCCGGCGCCGGTCGGCGCGCTGCTGGAGGCCGTCGCGGCCGAGCCGCTGCCGGCCCTGCCGGTGGACGACCCGGACGCCGAGTGGCTGCTGCCGGGCGGGCCCGGTGGGGCCGGCGACCCGGCGGCGGTGCGGCGCGGGATCGGCTACGCCGTCGGCATGGTGCACATGCTCGGCGCCGAGGGCGAGGACGAGGTCTCCACCGCCACCGTGCGGGTCAGCGGCGACCACGCCACGGTGATCTGCGCGGCCGTCGACTCCGGACAGGGCTTCGCCACGCTGGCCCGGCAGATCGTGCAGACCGTGCTGGGCGTCAGCGAGGTGTACATCGCGCCGGCCGACAGCGACCAGTCCATCGCCGGTCCCTCCGCCCGTGGCCGGCACACCTGGGTCTCCGGCGGCGCCGTCGAGCGCGCCGCGCTGATGGTCCGCCACCAGCTGCTCCAGCCGATCGCCGCCAACTTCGGGATGTCGGTGGAACTGCTGCAGATCGCCGACGGCAAGATCACCTCGTACGACGGGGTGCTCGGCATGCCGGTCGCCGAGGCGCTGGAGGGCAAGGAGCTCTGGGCGACGGCCCAGTGCCGCCCGCACCCCACCGAGCCGCTGGACGAGTCCGGGCAGGGCGACGCCTTCGTGTCGATCGCGTTCTGCGCGATGCGCGCGGTGGTGGACGTGGACATCGAGCTGGGCGCCGTCCGGGTGGTCGAGATGACGGTCGCCCAGGACGTCGGCCGGGCGCTGAACCCGCGGCAGATCGAGGACCGGATCGAGGCGGGCGTGGCCCAGGGCGTCGGCCTGGCGCTGCTGGAGGACCTGCGCACCGAGGGCGGCGTGCTGCTGAACCCCTCGCTCACCGGCTACCGGCTGCCCACCGCGCTGGACACCCCGCAGGTGCGCATCGCCGCCCTGCTGGAGGAGCGGGACGTGGTCGCCACCTTCGGGGCCAAGGCGGTCAGCGCCGCCCCCGCGGTGGTCGCCCCGGCGGCCGTGGCCGCCGCCGTCCGGGCGGCCACCGGCCTGCCGGTCGGCCGGCTGCCGATCCGGCCGGAGGACGCGGTCGCGGTCTGACGGGCGGGGGCGGCGGCTTCGGCCGACCGCCCCGGAAATACCGGAAACAGGAATTGCCGGTCGACGGAATGTCGACCGGCAATTCCATTTCCGGCGAGGCCATGACGGGAATCGAACCCGTGTACACCGCTTTGCAGACGGTTCCCTAAGCCACTCGGGCACACGGCCAGTGAATTCATAGTGGCGGAATGCGCGGGGGGCCGTCAACGGCGGAATGTAAATTCTGTATGGCGGCTTGTGCTACGGTCGGAACCAGGTGGTCGGTTGCCCGGCCGCCCCGGACGAGCGCGTCGTACCCGGTGACGACAAGACGGCGCAGTTCAGCGGCAATCCGGCCGCTGTGGACTGCGGAGGTAGGCCGTCATGGCATGGCTCGTTCTGATCATCTCGGGTGTCCTGGAGACCGTGTGGGCGGTGGCCCTGGAGTCGTCCAAGGGCTTTTCCCGGCTCACCCCCAGCCTCGTCTTCGGTGTGGCCCTGCTGCTGAGCATGGGCGGGCTGGCGTACGCGATGCGCACCATTCCGATCGGCACCGGCTACGCGGTCTGGGTCGGCATCGGTGCGGTCGGCACCGCGCTCTACGGCATGGCCGTCCTGGGGGACGCGGTGACGGCGGCCCGGATCGGCTGCCTGCTGCTCATCGTCTCCGGCGTGGTCGGCCTGAAGGTGCTCCACTGACCGCCGCCTGAGCTTCGCCCGCCCTTCCCCCGACCCCGGTCCTAGGCCCAGCGACCTAGCTGGTCACCGACTCGGGTCAGGGGTCATGAAGGCAGACGGCCCTTACGATGTTACGTATGACCACTGCCTCCCCCACCTCGGTCGACTCCGCCTCGATACCCTCCGAACTCGACCCAGGTGGCGGGGTCCTCAGCGGCCGCTACCGCGCTCTGACGCTGGGGATCGTGTCGGTGGTCCTGGTGATCGCCTTCGAGGCGACCGCCGTCAACACCGCGATGCCGACGGCGGCCCGCCAGCTGAACGGCATCGGGCTGTACGCCTTCGCCTTCTCCGGCTACTTCACCACCACGCTGTTCGCGCTGGTGGTCTCCGGGCAGTGGTGCGACCGGCGCGGGCCGATGCAGCCGCTGTTCACCGGCATCGCGGTGTTCGGTGTGGGCCTGGTGGTGGCCGGGACGGCGCCGGGCATGTGGGTGTTCGTGGCCGGGCGGGCGATCCAGGGCCTGGGCGGCGGGCTGGTGATCGTCGCGCTGTACGTGGTGGTCGGCCGGGCCTACCCGGAGCGGCTGCGGCCGGCGGTGTTCGCGGCCTTCTCCTCGGCCTGGGTGCTGCCCTCGATCATCGGGCCGCTGGTCTCCGGCGCGATCACCCAGCACCTCGGCTGGCGCTGGGTGTTCCTGGCCGTGCCGGTGCTGATCCTGCTGCCGCTGGCCGTGATGGGCCCCGCGCTGACCCGCTCCGAGCGGGAGCACCCGGTGGCCAGGGGCTCGGACTTCGACCGCCGGCGCACCCTGCTGGCCGCGATGGCGGCGCTCGGTGCCGGCCTGCTGCAGTACGCGGGCGGGCGGCACGACCTGATCGGGCTGCTCCCCGGGATCGTCGGGGCGGCGCTGCTGGTGCCGGCCGTCCTGGGGCTGTTGCCCGAGCGGACCCTGCGGGCAGGGCGGGGGCTGCCGGCGGTGATCCTGCTGCGCGGACTGGCGGCCGGGGCGTTCCTCGGGGCCGAGGCCTTCGTCCCGCTGATGATGACCACCGAGCGCGGCCTCTCGCCGACGATGTCGGGGCTCACCCTGACCAGCGGCGGGCTCACCTGGGCGCTGGGCTCCTGGCTGCAGGGGCGGCCGGGAGCCGAGCGCTACCGCGAGGCGATGATCCGGGGCGGGTTCGTGCTGACCGCGGTGGCGATCGCGGGCGCCGCGCTGGTGCTGGTCCCGGCGGTGCCGGCCTGGGTGGCGGCGGTGGCCTGGGGCGTCGGCGGCATCGGGATGGGACTGACGGTCGCGAGCGTCAGCGTGCTGATGATGAAGCTCTCCGCGCCGGAGGACGCCGGGGTGAACTCGGCGGCCCTGCAGATGAGCGACGCGCTGGGCAACGTCCTGCTGACGGGCCTGGCGGGGGTGATGTTCGCGGTGCTGGGCGGCGGCTCGCTCGCCGCCGCCCACGAGGGCGCCGGGGCCACAGCCTCGCCCGGGGCCGCCGGCTCGCCCGGGGCCTTCGCGGTGATCCTGCTGGCCATGGCCGGCGTGGCGCTGCTGGGGGCGCTGCTCGCCGGCCGGGTCCGGGCCAGGTCCTGAGGGTCAGCCGGCAGCGGCGGCGGAGGGCACCGGCGGTGCCCCGGGGGTGCCGAGGAAGGCCTCCCAGCCGCCGGTCGGCGCCTGACCCGGGGCGAGGCCCTGGAGCTTGCGCAGCACCGCCGGGTCCTGGGCGTCCAGCCAGTCCACCAGTTGGCGGAACGAGACCAGCCGGACCTCCGGCTTGTCCGCGATCGTCCGGAGCACGTCCTCGACGGCGTTCATGTAGATGCCGCCGTTCCACTCCTCGAAGTGGTTGCCGATGACGTACGGCGCCCGGTTGCCGTTGTAGGTGCGGTCGAATCCCAGCAGGTAGGAGTCGCGGGCCTGGGCCTGGAAGCCCGGGTAGAGCGCCGGGTCGGCCTTGGTGTTGGGGCCGCACTGGTTGTACATGATGTTGTAGTCCATCGACAGCACCTGGAAGGTGTGCCCGGGGAAGGGGATGGACTGCAGCGGGAGGTCCCAGAGCGCACCGCCCTGGATCTTCTGCGGCCACACCTGGGTGCCGTTGCCGCTGCTGTCGTAGCGCCAGCCGCGCTTGACCGCGGTGGGCAGCAGGTTGCGCTGGCCCTCCAGGCAGGGGGTGCGGCTGCCGATCAGCTCCCTGCGGTAGTCGAAGGGCAGGGCCGGCAGGTCGGTGAAGCCGGTGTTGGTGCGCCAGTTCGTCACGAAGTCCATGGCCTGCTGGATCTCGCTGTCCCACTCCTCCGGGGACCACTTGCCGACGCCGGTGGCGCCGCAGAAGTGGCCGTTGAAGTGGGTGCCGATCTCGTGGCCCTCCAGCCAGGCCGCGTGCACGTTCTCCAGGGTGTCGTGGATGTGCTGGTCGGTGAGGTAGCCGATCTCGGAGGCGCCGACCTTGTGCTGCGGGGGGCGGTAGAGGTCCTTCTTGGACTCGGGCAGCAGGTAGAGGCCGCTGAGGAAGAAGGTCATCGAGGCGTTGTGCTCCTGCGCCAGCCGGCGGAAGCGGGCGAACAGTCCGTTGTCGAGTTCGCCGGCGCCGTCCCAGGAGAAGACCACGAACTGCGGCGGCCGTTCGCCGGCCTTGAGCCGCTCGGGGGTGGGCTGGTGGGGCTGGGCCCCGGTGTCGGAGGTGGAGCCGTCGCCGATCAGGACGGCCTGCTGCTCGGTGGCGTCGGTGGGGTCCGAACTCTGGTCGACGGCCGCGCCGGTGGGGGGAACGGCCGAACCGATCATCGGCTTGTCGGCGCTGTTGCTTCCGCAGCCGGTCGCCAGGGTGGCGGCGGAGGCCGCACCGGCGGCCAGCAGGGTGCGGCGGGAGAGAGCGGCCATGGTCACTCCGTTCATGAGGCGTTCGGCAGGCGTACAGGCGTGCGGAAATCCGGTCGGACAAGTGGGGTGATAGAACCCGTGACCGGGTCAGCATGGCAGCTGGGCTCGATCGGTCGGCCAGGCGCCACTGGCGGTCGTCATCGATCGCCCGATTGACGCAACCGGACCGACCCCCCGCGCCGTCGAAGCTCGTACCGAGGCGTTCCGGTGGCGCCTTCCCCTGGGAAACGGCCGTCGCGTTCCGTCACCGGATGCCCACTGGGCGCACGGATTCGGGCGGTTGCCCTGCCGATCGGGGGGTGTCATTACGCCCATCGTGTGGACGTGCTTTAAGGTCCGATCCGATTGAATTGTTTCCCAGGAAACTCCCAGGATCGGGAATCCGTCGGTAGAGGGGAGCGCCCGTGGGCGTCCAGCAGAGCAGGAGCCCGTGGCCGGGCACCCTGGCGGCCGGTGCCGCGCTGGTGCTCGGCGCCTGGCTGCTGCACGACGGCGGGCAGGGCGCGCTGCCGCCCGCCCCCGGCAGCACGCAGACGCTGTCCGGCTTCGCCCCGGTCTCCGTCGTCCCGCCGCTGGGCCCCTCCGACCCCATCCGCATCCGCATCCCGGCCGTCCGGCTGGACGCCCCGGTCACCGCGCTCGGGCTCGACCCCGACGGCCACCTCCAGGCCCCGCCCGAGGCGGACCGCAACCTGGCGGGCTGGTACCGCGGCGGAGCCAGCCCCGGGCAGCGCGGCACCGCCATCCTGGCCGGGCACGTCGACAACAAGGCCGGCCCGGCCGTCTTCTACAACCTGGGGGCGCTCCGGCGCGGAGACCGGATCGAGATCGCCCGCGCGGACGGCGCCGTCGCCGTCTACCAGCTGTACGCCATCGAAGTGCACGACCGAAAGGACTTCCCGGACGACCGGGTCTACCGCCAGGCCGCCGACGCTCAGCTGCGGGTCATCACCTGCGGCGGCGCGTACAGCGCCGAGCACGGCTACGAGGGCAACGTCGTCGCCTACGGCTTCCTGGCCGACACCACCCGGCCGGGCAAAGCCGCATGACCACGCTGACCCTCGCCACCCGTTGGAACCCGATCGACTGGCCGCTCACCCACGGCCCGATCCCGTACGCCGTGCTCGCCGCGGGCTGGGGGTCGCTGGTCCTGCTCGCGTTCTCCCGCCACGAACGCTGGCGGGCCCCGCGCCTCTTCGGCGCCCTGATGCTGGCCGGAACGCTCACCGCCCTGGTGAAGCTCGGCGTCGACGGCTGGTGGCACCCCTTCCCGGAGGGCACACCGGACTTCGTCCTGCGCTGGATAGCCGTCGCGCTGTTCGCGATATCCCTGGTCTGCTTCCGCGCGCCGCTGCTCGCCGTCCGCCGCCGGCTGCTGGCGACCGGCGCCGCCGTCCTGGTGCTGCTGATGGCCGCCTCGCAGGTCAACCGGGGCTTCGACCAGTACCCGACCGCCCGGGCCATGCTGGTGCCCGGGGTCCAGGCGCTCACCACGGGCAAGGTGGCCAGCACCGTCGCCGCCACGCCCGGCAAGCCCGTCGAGGAGCTCTGGCACGCGCCGCCCGGCCTGCCCGCGAAGGGCACCCTCTCCACCGTGACCATCCCCGGCACCAAGTCCGGCTTCACGGCCCGCGACGGGTACGTCTACCTGCCGCCCGCCTACCAGGCCAATCCCCGGCCGCTGCTGCCCGTCGTGGTGCTGCTGCCCGGCCAGCCCGGCGCCCCGGTGGACTGGATCACCTCCGGGGCCATCCAGGAGACCCTGGACGCCTTCGCCGCCGACCACCAGGGCCTCGCCCCGATCGTGGTGGTCGCCGACCCCACCGGCAGCCCGTTCACCAACACGCTCTGCATGGACTCCCGGATCGCCAAGGCGCACACCTACCTGGCCACCGACGTCCCGGACTGGATCCACCACAACCTGCAGACCGCCACCGGCCGGGGCGCCTTCGCCATCGGCGGGCTCTCGCTCGGCGGCACCTGCTCGCTCCAGCTGGCCGTCAACGCGCCCGGGGTCTACGGCACCTTCCTGGACATCTCCGGCCAGGACGAGCCGACCCTGGGCGACCGCGGCGAGACCGTCGACAAGGCCTTCGGCGGCGACGAGGCCGCGTTCGACGCCGTCGACCCGGTGCACGTCATGGCCCGGCAGAAGTTCCCCGACACCGCAGGCATGTTCGTGGTCGGCGCCAACGACCCGGACTTCCGACCCATGCAGGAGAAGGCCTATGCGGCGGCACAGGCGGCCGGAATGAAGGTCGGCTACCAGACCATCCCCGGCTGGCACAGCTGGGTGGTGTTCCGCCAGGCCTTCGAACAGAACCTGGCCTGGCTCTCCCAGCAGACCGGGCTGATCCGGTGATCCGGCTCCCCGCGGCCCCCGCGCCGGCCAAGGAGCAGGAGTGGCCGTCGGACCGCGCGCCGGTCGCCGGGACGCCGGAGCCGCGCCCGCAGCGGGCCTGGCGGGCGACCCGGACGTTCGGCGTGTGGCTGCGCTCGGCGCCGCTCACCCTGGTGCTGCTGGCCGGGCTCTGGGCGCTCGGCGCGGCCACCGGCAGCCTGGCCCACGGGCCGTCCGAGCGACTGCTCGACCGGGTCGGGGCCGGCGTGCCCACGCTCGCCGAGGGCCACTGGTGGACGCCGTTCACCTCGCTGTTCTGGTGCTCCGGCCTGGGCTCGTACGTGTTCACCAGCCTGCTGCTGGTCCTGGTCGGCCCGGCCGCCGAGCACCGGCTCGGGTGGCTGCGCACGCTCGCGGTGCTGGTCGGCGGGCAGCTGGCGGGCACCCTGCTCGGCACCGGGCTGATCGCGGTCGGCTCCCGGGTCGGCGAGCAGTGGACCGTCTCGGTGGCCGACCAGACCTCGGTCGGCCCCGGCGTCGGCCTGTTCGCGCTGGCCGGGGTGCTCGGCTACCGGCTCACCGTGCTCTGGCGCCGCCGGCTGCACCTGCTGGTGCTGCTCGCCCCGCTGGTCATGACGCTGTACGTGGGCCACCTGCAGAGCGTCCAGCGGTGCGCCGCCGCGCTCGTCGGGCTGGGCGCCGGCGCGCTGCTCGCCCGGGGCGGGCTGCACCTGCGCACCCACCGCTCCTCGCACTCCGAGACCCGGGTGCTGGTGGCGCTCTGCCTGGTCGCCGCCGCCCTCGGCCCGCTGATCGCCTCGCTGTACGACAACGCCAGCGGGCCGTTCAACACCTTCTCCGAGCTGTACTTCTCGCACCGGCTCAGCCCGGAGGAGGTGGCCGACTTCTGCGCGCTGTCGGCGCACGACTGCGCCCGCGCGCACGCCGTCGAGCGGATCTTCGACACCCCGGGCCGGCTGATGGCCGCGCTGTTCCCGGCGCTGCTGCTGGTCCTGGCCGAGGGGCTGCGCCGGGGGCTGCGGCTCGCCTGGCGGATCACCGTCGCCACCGAGCTGCTCTGGGCGGCGTTGCTGGGCTGGCTGTACCTCGACTCCGGCCCGGTCAGCGGCGACGTGGTCCAGTACTTCGTCGAGGCGCTGCTGCTGCCGCTGCTCACCCTCGGCCTGCTGCTGGCCACCCGGCAGCGCTTCCGGCTGCGGCTGGCCGGCCGGGCGGTGCTGCGGCTGGGCGCGCTGCTCGGCGGCGCCGCCCTGGCGGCCTCGGTCGCGTACGTGGGGCTCGGGCGCCTCGCGGCCGACCAGTTCGAGCCGGGGGCGAACATCCGCCGGCTGCTGCACGGGCTGCCCGCGCAGTTCCTGCCGCCCGCCTACAACGACCTGCTGCCGGACTACCCGATCGCGGTCGGCCCGGTGGCGCTGTTCCTGGAGACGTACTGCGGGCTGGCCTTCTGGGTGGTCGCGCTGACCGCGTTGCTGCTGGCCTTCCGCCGGCCGGTGCTGCACACCGACGCGGAGGCGGCCGCCCGGGCCAGGGCGCTGCTCACCGCGTACGGCGGCGGGACGCTGTCCTTCATCACCACCTGGGACGGCAACCACTACTGGTTCGACGAGGAGGGCCGGGCGGCCGTCGCCTACCGGGTGCACAACACGGTGGCGCTGACCACCGGCGACCCGTTCGGCGCGCCGGAGGCCCGGGCCCGGGCGGTGGCCGGGTTCGCCCGGTTCTGCGACCAGCGCGGCTGGACCCCGTGCTTCTACAGCGTCTCCCCGCAGACCCGGGAGGCCGCCGCGCAGCTCGGCTGGCGCTCGGTGCAGGTCGCCGAGGACACCGTGGTGGCGCTGCCCGAGCTGGCCTTCACCGGCCGCAAGTGGCAGGACATCCGGACCGCGCTGAACAAGGCCGGCAAGCAGGGCATCACCGCCGAGTGGTGGTCCCACCACGAGGCGCCGCGCGCGCTGCGGGACCAGATCCGGGCGATCTCCGAGGAGTGGGTCTCCGAGAAGGGCCTGCCCGAGATGGGCTTCACGCTCGGCGGACTGGAGGAGCTGGACGACCCGGACGTGCGGGTGCTGATCGCGGTGGACGAGCAGCGTGTCGTGCACGGGCTGACCAGCTGGATGCCGGTGTACGAGAACGGCGTGCCGGTCGGCTGGACACTGGACTTCATGCGCCGGCGCTCGGACGGCTTCCGCGGCGTCAACGAGTTCCTGATCGCCTCGGCCGCGCTGGGCTTCAAGGAGGAGGGCGCGCGCTTCCTGTCGCTGTCCGGCGCGCCGCTGGCCCGCTCCGGGCAGGACGAGGAGCCCTCCGGCCTGCAGCGGATGCTGGACTGGATGGGACGGGTGCTGGAGCCGGTGTACGGCTTCCGCTCGCTGCTCGCGTTCAAGGCGAAGTTCCAGCCGGAGTACCGGCCGATGTACATGGCCTACCCCGACCCCGCCGCGCTGCCGAGCATCACCAGGGCGATCGGCAAGGCGTACCTGCCGCACCTGACGCCGGCGCAGGGCGTCCGGCTGATGCGCAGGCTGTCGGGCTGAGGCGCCCTGGGCCCCGGACCCGGGTGACGGCCGGAAGCGCGCTGACGCCCCCGGACGCCGGCCCCGCGCGCCGCTCAGCCGAGCAGCTCGGCGAGCGCGCGGTCGGCGTCCAGGTGCAGGTGCTCCTCGCCCTCGGGGACGAGCAGCCGGCTGCGCCACAGGAAGCGGCGCAGGTCGGTGGTGTCGAACTGGAGCAGCGCGGTGCCCTCCGGCGCCCGCAGCTCGACCATGGTGCGCCGGCCGACCGCGGGCCGGACGTGGACGTCGCCGACGCCGGCCGGCAGCTCCAGGCCGGCCGAGAGCAGCTGGCGGGCGAAGACCCAGACGATGTCGTCGGCGCCGTCCGAGCCCGCGCCGCCGTCCGCCGGTTCGTCCAGCGAGAACTCGGCGGGGAAGGCCATCCGGACGGCGAGCGGGTCCTCCGGCAGGTAGCTCAGGAGCACCCGCAGCCGGACGGAGCGGTGGAGCGAGAGGATCAGACGGGCCTGGACGGTCTCTTCGGCGGCGGTGTGCACGGCGAGTCCCTTCGGGTCGGTGTGAGGCCGGTCGACAAGGGGGAGGGTTGGGGCGGCCTCACCCTGGTGAGAGTCCCGGGACCGGCCGTGATTACTCGGTTTCGGAATCGATCGGATGTGATCCGGGTCACGTCGATTTCCGGCCGCCCGGGCCCGGCGCGGAGCCTCGCCTGGCCGCCCCGACGGCGCCGGGCCGGTACGCTGGGCGGGTTGTCCGATCGCCGCCCTTCCGCGGGGCGGGGCTGAGAAACCGCCCCTGACCTGCGATGATCCCCCCTCGGAGACCGTGAGTACTGCCGCCGCCTCCTCGATGCCGCTGTTCTCCGACGTGCCGGAGCCGCAGGCGCCCGCCCGGGGCGCCGGACCCGCCGCGTCCGCCGCCTCGCACCACCTCTCGCCGGCCTTCCCCGGCCGCGCCCCCTGGGGCACCGCGGGCAAGCTGCGGGCCTGGCAGCAGGGCGCGCTGGACAGGTACATCGAGACGCAGCCGCGCGACTTCCTCGCGGTCGCCACCCCGGGCGCCGGTAAGACCACCTTCGCGCTCACCCTGGCCTCGTACCTGCTGCACAACCACCTGGTGCAGCAGGTGACCGTCATCGCGCCGACCGAGCACCTGAAGAAGCAGTGGGCCGAGGCCGCCGCGCGGATAGGCATCCGGCTCGACCCGGCCTACTCCTCCGGCCCGCTCTCCCGGGACTACCACGGCATCGTGGTCACCTACGCGGGCGTCGGGGTCAACCCGATGCTGCACCGCAACCGGACCGAGGCGCGCAAGACCCTCGTGATCATGGACGAGATCCACCACGCCGGCGACTCCAAGTCCTGGGGCGAGGCCTGCTTCGAGGCCTTCGAGCCGGCCACCCGCCGGCTGGCGCTGACCGGGACGCCGTTCCGCTCCGACACCAACCCGATCCCGTTCGTCCAGTACGAGGCCGGCGGCGACGGCATCCGCAAGTCCGTCGCCGACTACACCTACGGCTACGGGCACGCGCTCGCCGACCACGTCGTCCGCCCGGTGATCTTCCTCAGCTACAGCGGCAACATGCGCTGGCGCACCAAGTCCGGTGACGAGCTGGAGGCCCGGCTCGGCGAGCCGATGACCAAGGACCTGATCGCCCAGGCCTGGCGCACCGCGCTGGCCCCGCAGGGCGAGTGGATCCCGTCCGTGTTGCAGGCCGCCGACCGGCGGCTGTCCGAGGTCCGCAAGGCGATCCCGGACGCCGGCGGGCTGGTCATCGCCACCGACCAGAACACCGCGCGCGCCTACGCCAAGATCCTGCGCGAGATCTCCGGCGAGAAGGCCACCGTGGTGCTCTCCGACGAGACCGAGGCCTCCCAGCGGATCTCCGACTACGCGGCCGGGGACTCGCGCTGGATGGTCGCGGTCCGGATGGTGTCCGAAGGCGTCGACGTGCCCCGGCTGTGCGTCGGGGTGTACGCCACCTCGATCTCCACCCCGCTGTTCTTCGCCCAGGCCGTCGGCCGCTTCGTGCGAGCCCGCAAGCGCGGCGAGACCGCCTCGGTGTTCCTGCCCACCATCCCGACGCTGCTCGGCTTCGCCAACGAGATGGAGGTCCAGCGCGACCACGTGCTGGACCGGCCGAAGAAGGAGGGCGAGGGCCTCTTCGACGAGGAGGACCGGCTGCTCGCCGAGGCCGAGCGGGCCAACGACGGGCCGGACGGCGCGGGCGGCGACGAGTTCTCCTACGAGGCGATCGGCTCCGACGCGGTCTTCGACCGGGTGCTGTACAACTCCATGGAGTTCGGCATGCAGGCCCACCCGGGGAGCGAGGAGGAGGACGACTACCTCGGCATCCCGGGCCTGCTGGAGCCGGACCAGGTGCAGATGCTGCTGCAGAAGCGCCAGCACCGGCAGATCCAGCGCAGCAAGGGCAAGCCCGCCGAGGAGGCCGACCTGCTGGAGCTGCCGGCCGAGCAGCGGCCGGTCGTCACCCACCAGGAACTCCGGGAGCTGCGCAAGGAGCTGAACGCGCTGGTGGCCGCCTGGCACCACCGCACCGACCAGCCGCACGGCACCGTCCACAACGAGCTGCGCCGCCAGTGCGGCGGCCCGCTGACCGCGCAGGCCACGGCCAACCAGCTGAAGGCGCGGATCGCCAAGATCCGCGAGTGGGCGAAGTAGCCGCGGCAGGCGGGCAGGCGGGCAGGCGGGCCGGGCAGGCGGGTTCGGGAACGGGCTCGGAAACGGGCTTGGAGTCAGCCGCGGAATCAGGCGCGGGAACGGCACGGCGCGCGGCCGCGGGCCGGCCGCTCCGTTCCCGCGTGTCCGGACTCCGGAGCGCGGCCGGACCCGCGCGCCGGCGGGCCCGGAGAAATGCGGGCATTTGTCCCGGTTCCGTCGCGCTGTTGAAGTCGATCACGCCCGAATTTTGGACAACCACTTCCGTCGCGACATTTCCTTCACTACCTTTCCCCCACGCTCTTCCACCGGGCAACCCCCACAGGACGGGCGCCGCAGGACCGCACGCACGTCAAGGACGACACCGCGAGCGGTCCGAGCGCGGCCACCCCACCTGCGCGCGACACCGAACCCGGTCCGGCGCCGCCTGCCCCGCGAGCGCCGCGGAAAGGATGCCCGTCGTGACTGCCGAGACCTCCCAGACCCTGGACCGTGGAGTCCGGGTCCTCAAACTCCTCGCCGACTCCGAGCGCGGGCTCACCGTCACCGAGCTGGCCGCCCGACTGGCCGTCAACCGCACCGTCGTCTACCGGCTGCTGGCCACCCTGGAACAGCACGGCCTGGTCCGCCGGGACATCGGCGGCCGCGCCCGGGTCGGCCTGGGCGTCCTGCGCCTGGCCCACCGGGTGCACCCGCTGCTGCGCGAGGCCGCGCTGCCGGCCCTGCGCAGCCTGGCCGAGGACCTCGGCGCCACCGCCCACCTCACCCTGGTGGACGGCAACGAGGCGCTGGCCGTCGCCGTGGTCGAGCCGAGCTGGACCGACTTCCACGTCGCCTACCGCACCGGGCTGCGCCACCCGCTCGGCGAGAGCGCGGCCGGCCGGGCCATCCTGGAGGCGCGCACCTTCCCCAGCCAGCGCCGGCCGGAGCAGGGTTTCGTCATCACCCGTGCGGAGGAGCAGTCCGGGGCCTGCGGCGCGGCCGCCGCGCTGATCGGACTGAGCGGCATCGAGGGCAGCGTCGGCGTGGTGATGCTGAACGGGCTGGTCCCCGAGCGGGTCGGCCCCCGGGTGGTGGAGGCGGCGACCGAGGTGGCCGACGCGCTGCGGTAGGCCGGCACGGGCCCCGGTGTGTTTGGATTCCCCTTGTGTCCGACACCAAGCTGCCCAAGGCCCTCACCTCCCCGCGGACCCGCGCGCTCACGCTCTGCGGGGTGCTGGTCGCCGCGCTGTTCGGCGTGGCCGCCTTCGTCCCGCTGCCGTACACGCTGACCTGGCCGGGCCTGACCGCGGACACCCTCGGCACGTACAAGGACAAGCCGGTCCTCACCGTGACCGGGGCGCCGCTGCGCACCACCGAGGGCGAGCTGCGGATGGTCACCATCTCGGCCACCAACCCGGGGGAGAAGACCACCTTCTGGCGCGCGCTCCAGGCCTGGTTCGACCAGGACGAGGCGGTGCGCCCGACCGACACGGTCTACCCGCCGGGCAACCCGGCCAAGGCCGAGGAGCAGACCGCCCAGCAGATGGCCGAGTCGCAGAACAGCGCCACCGCCGCCGCGCTCGGCTACCTCCACCTCTCGCCGGACCAGGTCAAGGTGAAGGTCGACCTGGGTGACGTCGGCGGCCCGAGCGCCGGGCAGATGCTGGCGCTGGGCATCATCGACAAGCTCGCCGGCGACGGCAAGGGCGGCGACCTCACCGGCGGGCTCACGATCGCGGGCACCGGCACCATCGACGACCAGGGCGTCGTCGGCGCGGTCGGCGGCGTCCCGCTCAAGACCCAGGCGGCCGCCCGGGACGGCGCGACGGTGTTCCTGCTGCCCAAGGACGAGTGCACGGACGCCAAGGTCAACACGCCCAAGACGCTGCGCCTGGTACCGGTCGGCACGCTCGGCGAGGCGGTCTCGGCGCTGGAGGCGCTGAAGAGCGGCGGCGGCGTCCCCAGCTGCTGACGGGGGCGGAGGCCTCTGCCGTCGCGCGGGCCCTACTCGGCAGCGGCCTGGTCCACCAGCGGCAGGATGCGGTACGGCACCGGGTTCTCCAGCGCGATCGCGGTCGCCGAGCGGACGATCCCGTCGAAGCCCACCACCCGGTCGATCACCCGTTGCAGATCGGCGTTGGAGCGGGCCACGATCCGCACCATCATGTCCCCGGCCCCGGTGATGGTGTGCAGTTCCAGCACCTCCGGCACGTTCGCCAGGTGCGTCCGGACGTCGGCGCCCTGGCCCTGGGAGATCTCCAGGGTGGCGAAGGCCGTCACCGGGTAGCCGAGCGCCGCCGGGTCGACCTCCGGGCCGAAGCCGCCGATCACCCCCTTGGCCTGCAACCGGTCCAGCCGGGCCTGCACGGTGCCCCGGGCGACCTGGAGCCGGCGCGAGCACTCCAGCACCCCGATCCGGGGCTCCTCGGCGAGCAGCCGGATCAGCCGGCCGTCCAGCGCGTCGATCGAGTCGTTCCCGCCGCCCGTCCCGGGGGCGGCCGAAGCGCCCGGCGGGGCGGGGGAGTTGGGCGAGCCGGGGGAGCTCGGGGACTGGGCGGGGGGCATCGCGGCTCCGTCCTCCGGTGGGCATTCTGTACAGCGGCGCCGCCGATTCTCCCGCCCCGACGCACAGCTTGACCAGGAGGAAACGGAACAGTTGCGCGCCGGTCGGCTCGGCGCCACCCTCCAGCCACAACGCCGTGCGCCGGGCCCCACACCGGCGCACGGTCGCACCCGCCGTGGTCCGCACGCCTACCGGGAGGGCCGTCATGACCGACACCGCCGCCGAACCCGTCCTGCTCGCCGCAGGAGCCGGACAGTCCGACCCCCTCCCGATGGGCCGCGCCGACGCGGTGGTCTTCGCGGTCGGCGACGCCGAGCGGGCCGCCCGCCGCTACACCGCCGCGCTCGGACTGCGCTGTACCGCGTACGCCGGGCCGGAGACCGGGGAGCCGGAGACGGTCTCGTACGTGCTGGACGCGCCCGGGACCAGGATCGTGCTCACCTCGCTGGTCCAGGTGATCGGCCCGCGCGGCCGGGAGCTGGCCGCGCACCTGGCCCGGCACGGGGACGGGGTGCTGGACCTCGCGGTGAGCGTGCCGGACGTCTTCTACGCCTACGACTACGCGGTGGACCGGGGCGCCCTGTCGCTGGCCGAGCCGTACGAGGCGCGGGACCGCTTCGGCACGGCGGTGCTCGCGACGATCGGGGTGCCGGGCGGGACCAGGCACACCCTGGTCGACCGGTCCGGCTACGCCGGGCCGTACCTGCCGGGGTACCTGCCGTTCGAGACCTGGTGAGGGGGGCTCAGCGGATGGCCGTCTCGACCACCGGCGGGTGGCCGTTCCAGTAGACGAAGACCGAGTTGGCCTGCTCGCCCTTGGTGAAGTCCACCCGCATCCACTGGTCGCCGTTCCACACCTGCATCTGCCAGCCGGGGTCGGGAGTGGCGGAGACCAGCGAGGCCTTGTCGGGGCGGATGTCCAGGGCGACCTTGCCGCCCGGCACCGGGTAGCTCTTCACGGAGGACACCGCCGTGGTGGTGGCGGGAGCGGGGCGGCGGGTGGCCGGCGAAGAGGCGGCGGCGAGGGTGGTGGCGGGGGCCGGCCCGCGCGTCGTCGTGGCGGCGGTCGGGGAGGCCGGTGGTGGGGTCGGGGTCCCGGTCTGGGTGGCCGACCGCGCCTGGTCGGGGGTGACGGTCGCGGTGTGCGGCGTGCCGTCGGCCCTCGGCGAGGGCAGCGGCAGGGCCGTGGGCTGCTCGAACGCGGCACCGGTCAGCACCGCGTGCACGCCGAGCCAGGACAGCGCCACCGCCGCCCCGGTGGCCGCCGCCCAGGCGCCGAGCTGTACCAGTCCGTTCCGCATCGTCCGCTCATCCTGCCGTATTCCGGGCCTGCGCAGCCGGGCAGCCCCGTTATTAGTCAGGGGAGTTGCACAATGTCCGGAGGCCACCCCGAGGTACAGACCACTGTCCGTCGATGGCGTACCGTGCAGGGCCATGGCAACAGTGCTCGTGGTCGAGGACGACCCTTTCGTACGCTCCGCCCTCATCCGGCACCTGACCGACACCGGTCATGCGGTCCGCAGCGTGGGCACGGCACTTGAGGCGCTGCGGGAGGTTGCCCAGGTCGGCTGTGACCTGGTGATCCTCGACCTGGGACTGCCGGACCTGGACGGCAGCGAGGCACTCAAGATGATCCGGGGCCTGACCAATGTGCCGGTGATCATCTCGACCGCCCGCGACGACGAGGCCGAGATCGTCCGGCTGCTCAACGACGGCGCCGACGACTATCTGGTGAAACCTTTCTCCGGGGAACACCTCAGCGCCCGGATGGCCGCCGTGCTGCGCCGGCTCGGCGGCGGCGCCGCCCCCGTCGCCCAGGTGCTGCGGGTCGGCGGCCTCGCCATCGACCTCCAGCGCCGCGAGGCCTCGCTGGACGGGCGGCTGCTCGACCTGACCCGCCGTGAGTTCGACCTGCTGGCCTTCCTGGCCGGACGCCCCGGCGTGGTGGTGCCGCGCAAGGAGATCCTGGCCGAGGTCTGGCAGCAGACCTACGGCGGCGACCAGACCATCGACGTCCACCTGTCCTGGCTGCGCCGCAAGCTCGGTGAGACCGCCTCCAGCCCCCGCTACCTGCACACCGTCCGGGGAGTCGGGGTCCGGCTGGAGGCCGCCGGGGGACTGGCGGAGCACCGGACATGAGGAGGTTCGGGCGCTCGCTGCGCTGGGCCCTGATCAAGGCCGCCGTCGCCGGGACCACCATGGTCGCGCTGGCCTTCCTCATCCCGCTCGGCCTGATGGTCCAGCAGACCGCCCGGGACCACGCCTTCACCGCCGCCGAGCGGCAGGCCGCCGCGCTCGGCCCGGCCCTCGCCATCACCACCGACCAGATCGCCATCGACCGAGCCCTGGCCAGCACCGACGCCGGCGGGCAGGGCAGGATGGCGGTCCACCTGCCCGCCCCGGCCGCCCCGGACGCGCTCCCCGGCCCCGGCGGCCCCGGCGGGCCCACCATCGGCGAGGCCCGGGCCGCCGCCGGCGACGTGTCCACCGCCGGAGGCCAGGGCCGCTCCTTCACCGTCGAGGTGCCCGGCGGCTACGCGCTGCTCCAGCCGGTCGCGGTGGACACCGGACGCACCGCCGTGGTCGAGGTGTTCGTCGCCGACGGCGACCTCACTCGCGGCGTCTCCACTGCCTGGCTGGTGCTCTCGGGCGTCGCGCTCGGCCTGGTCGCCATCTCGGTCCTGGTCGCCGACCGGATGGGCGGCCGGATCGTGGCCTCCGCCCGGCGGCTCGCCGGCGCCGCCCGCTCGCTCGGCGCCGGCAACCTCGCCGTACGGGTCCCGGTGGACGGCAAGCAGGCCGCCGGCAGCCCCGAGGAACTGCGCGAGGCCGCCCACGCGTTCAACACCATGGCCGACCGGGTGGTCCAACTCCTCGCCGCCGAACGGGAACTGGCCGCCGACCTGTCCCACCGGCTGCGCACCCCGCTGACCGTGCTGCGGCTCAACGCCGCCTCGCTCGGCGAGGGCGACGCCGCCGACGCCACCCGGCACGCGGTCTCCCAACTGGAGCGCGAGGTCGACCAGATCATCCGCTCGGCCCGCCGCGACCCCGAGGACGTGCCCGCCGTCGCGGTCGGCTGCGACGTCGCCGAGGTGGTCCGCGAACGGGTCGGCTTCTGGTCCGCGCTGGCCGAGGACGAGGGCCGCTGCTGGCAACTGGCCGGCGCCGACCGGGCGACGCCCGTCCCGGTCCAGCGCGCCGACCTGGCCGCCACCGTCGACGCGCTGCTCGGCAACGTCTTCCGGCACACCGCCGTCGGCACCGCCTTCTCGGTGGACGTGCTCGCCACCGAGACCTCGGTGATCGTCCTGGTCGGCGACGCCGGCCCCGGCTTCAGCGACCCGGCCGCCGCCCTCAAGCGCGGCGAGGGCCACGGCGGCGAGGGCTCCACCGGCCTCGGCCTCGACATCGTCCGCAAACTCGCCGAGTCCACCGGCGGCGACCTGGCGCTCGGCCGCTCCGCCGTGCTCGGCGGCGCCGAGGTCCGGCTGCGGCTGCGGACCCGCCCGGACGGCACCCCCGCGCGGGCGGGGCGGCGGCGCGGCCGGGGCGCGCTGTTCCAGAAGTGACCGCTTCCTCGGCTGTTGCCTCGGCCGCTTCCTCGATCGCTCCCTCAGCCACTTCCTCGACCGCTTCCTCGATCGCTCCCTCGACCTCGGCCGAGGCCCGGGGAACCGTGGTGGCCGGTCTTCGTGCGCGCCTGACGCCCTGTCGGCTTCGGGATCTTCCTTAAGCGCGGCCTAAGGGAGTTCTTCCCCTCGCTCAGCCCGCCGGTTCGGCCCCCCGGCCGCCGCTAGCGTCGGTCGCGCCGGTCACCCGACCGAGCCGGGCCGGCCGCCCGGACGTCCGCACGCACCCGCGCCCGGACCGCGGCCGACCGACGGCACCCCGGAGGTAACGCGCCATGACCACCCAGCCCAACCGCCGCCCAGGCCGCCGCAGGCGCAGCCGCAAGGGCGCGATCGTCGGGGCCTCGGCGGTCGCCGCCGCCCTGGTCGCGGGCGGTGTCGTCGTCCTCGCCTCCTCGGCCAGCGCCGCCTCGCTCGGCGCCGTCTACAGCCGGACCAGCAGCTGGGACTCCGGCTACACCGGCCAGTACCTGGTCACCAACCCGGACAGCGGCCCGATCGAGGACTGGACGCTCAGCTTCGACCTCCCGGCCGGGGCGAAGATCGACTCGCTCTGGAACGCCACCTTCACCGCCGCCGGCCAGCACGTCACCGTCAAGCCGGAGGCGTGGAGCAAGCGGCTGGAGCCGGGCAAGAGCGTGGTGGTCGGCTTCGTCGCCCAGGGCGCCGGCGCCGCGCAGGCCGAACCCGGCAACTGTCTGATCGACAACACCTCCTGCAAGGCCGGTGACGGCACCGCACCCACCCCCTCGGGCCGCCCCACCACCACCGCGCCGACCAGTCCGGTGTCGACCGGTCCCGTGCCGACCACTCCGGTGTCGACCGCTCCCAAGCCGACCGGGACCGGCACCCCCACCGAGGCCCCCTCCCCCACGGGGACCGCGAGTGCCACTCCCTCGGCGAAGCCGACCACCCCGGCGCCGACCCCCACCCCGACCGCCACCCCCACGGCGACCGGTGTGCCCGTACCCCCGGCCGGCGCCGGGGCCGGTTTCGCCCCGTACGTCGACACCTCGCTCTACCCGCCGTACGACCTGGTCGCCACCGCCAAGGCCACCGGGGTCAAGAACTACACCCTCGCCTTCGTGGTGTCCGGCGGTGGCTGCCAGCCCAAGTGGGGCGGCGTCAGCGACCTGTCCGCCGACGCGGTGGCCGCCCAGATCGGCGCCCTGCGGGCGATCGGCGGCGACGTCCGGGTCTCCTTCGGCGGCGCCAACGGCAGCGAGCTGGCCCTCGCCTGCGGCTCCACCGCGGACCTGGCCGCCGTCTACCAGAAGGCCGTCGACGCCTACGGCCTGACCAGGCTCGACTTCGACGTCGAGGGCGGCGCGATCGCCAACACCGCCGCCAACACCCGCCGCGCCCAGGCCATCGCCCAGCTGCAGAAGAACGCCGCCGCCAAGGGCAAGGCGCTCGACGTCTCCTTCACACTGCCCGCGCTGCCCTCCGGCCTGACCCAGGAGGGCGTCAACCTGGTCGCCGACGCCAAGAACAACGGCGTCGCGATCGGCGCGGTCAACATCATGGCCATGGACTTCGGCGACGGCGTCGCCCCGAACCCGCAGGGCCAGATGGGCAAGTACGCGATCGCCGCGGCCACCGCCACCCAGGCCCAGGTCAAGAGCGTGCTCGGACTGGACGACGCGGCCGCCTGGCGCAAGGTCGCCGTCACCCCGATGATCGGCGTCAACGACGTCGCCAGCGAGGTCTTCACCGTCGCCGACGCCAAGCAGCTCGCCGACTTCGCGGCGTCCAGGCACCTCGCGTGGCTGGCCATGTGGTCCGGCACCCGAGACAAGGCCTGCGACGGCGGGGCCAAGGCCTACGCCGATGCCAGCTGCAGCAGCGTCGTCCAGCAGCCGCTGGACTTCACCCGGGCCCTCGGCGCCTACACGGGCTGAGGCACGGGGCCGCTGAGGCCCTGAGCCCCTGGGGCCACTGAGGCCGCTGAGGCCGCTGAGGCCCTGAGCCTCCCCCCGGTGGCCTCGGCCGTCCGTGCTCCGCCCGCAACGGAGTACGGCCGGTCGGGGCCCATTCGTCACCCTGCGTGACTACCTGTGCCCAGGCCCGGTCGGCCCGCATCCGGTATCGTCGGCGATTGGTCGAGCGGTGGACGGAGTGGACTGGTGACAGCGGTGCAAGACGAGCGCAGCCCGGTGCGGACCGCACCCGACCCCGCGCCCGCCCCCCTGTCGGACCGGCTGCGGACCGTGCTCGGCGCCCCCGTCCGCGCGCTGCGCGAGGCCCCCCGTCGACCGCTGCTGGCCGCCTCGGCCCTGGCGCTCCTCTCCCTGGTCGTGTACGCGGTGGTCCGCCACTTCGTCAACACCTCGATGGTCGACATGATCGTCTACCGGGCCGAGGGTGCCGCCGTGGCCAACGGCACCGACCTGTACGCACTGCGCGTCACCGAGTGGAACCTGCCCGCGACCTACCCTCCGTTCGCGGCCATGCTGTTCGTGCCCACCACCTGGTTCCCGGTCCCGTTCCTCCGGGTGGCGATCACTCTCGGCAACCTCGGGCTGCTCGCCCTGTTGACCCACCTGTCCTTCAAGCTGGTCGGCTGGCCGCGCCGCGAACTGCGGCCGATCGGCGTCATCCTGGTGACCGGCCTCGGCGTCTGGCTCGAACCCGTCTTCACCACGCTCCGGTACGGCCAGATCAACCTCGCGCTCGCCTGCCTGATCCTCTGGGACCTCACCCGTTCGGACGCCCGCCGCAGCAAGGGCATGGCGATCGGCATCGCCGCCGGCCTCAAGCTCACCCCTGGCCTGTTCGCCGTCTACCTGCTGATCACCGGCCGGGTCCGGGCCGCCTTCGTGGCCGGCCTCACCTTCCTCGGCACCTTCCTGATCGGCGCCGTCGTCCTGCCCGACGCCACCTGGGGCTTCTGGACCAAGTACCTCTACGACTCCTCCCGGGTCGGCAAGACCGAGATCGTCGACAACCAGTCGCTGCGCGGCGCCCTCGCCCGGCTGCTGCACACCGCCGACCCCGGCACCCTCGCCACCCTCGCGGCCGGCCTGGTCGCGGTGGCCGGCCTCGCCGTCGCCGCCTGGGCCCACCGCAGCGCCCGCTGGCTGCCCCGGGCCGAGGCCTGGGGCGTCTGCTGCGCCGCCGTCACCGCCGTGCTGATCTCACCGATCAGCTGGACCCACCACTGGGTCTGGTGCGTGCCGGTGCTCGTCCTGCTCGCCACCGAGGCCTCCGTCGAGCACGCCCGTCCGGTCGGCGTCCGCCGGTTGCGCTGGCGGGCCGCCTTCTGGGCGACACTGCTCGCGTTCCTCTCCTTCGCGATGTGGGCCGCCAAGCCGCTCGGGCCGGCCGTCCTCCACATGGCGCCGCTGCGCCAGCTGCCGACCTCGGTCTACCCGTGGGTCGGGCTCTGCTTCCTGCTCGCCGCCGCCATCCGGATAAGGGCCAGGCGACGCTCCGCCGGGGCACCGCTGGTCCGGCTGCCCGGACAGCGCGACGGCGGTGGCCCGGACGCCACCCGCGGCCGTCAGCAGGCCCCCGCGGCCCGCTGAGCCGGCGGGGGCGCGGCTCCCGTCGCGTCGCGAGGTCCCGGCAGGGTGCGTGCTGTGGCCGGCCGGTGCGTTCGCGGTCGTGCGCGTGCTGGTGGTCGTGCGCGTGCTCACGCAAGCAGGTCCGCGAGCGAGCCGTCCATGTCCAGCGCGGCCATCTCGCTGCCCGGCGGGACCAGCCGGTGGGCCCGCTCCAGCCAGGCCGCGACGACCGGCAGCGGCGCCTCCAGCAGGGCGTCGCCGGCCGGGGAGCTCAGCGCCAGGCAGAGCACGCTGCGCCGGCCCGAGCGGGTCGGCCAGATCCGCACGTCGCCCTGGCCGCACGGCCGGAAGGTGCCCTCGACCAGCAGCTCGCGGGCGAACACCCAGGTCACCGGGGAGCCGGTGTCCAGGTGGAAGGTGATGTGCACCGCGTACGGGTCGTGGCTGCCGTAGGACAGCCGGGCCGGGACGGGGACGCTGTGCTCGGGGGAGAGCACCAGGTTCAGCTCCAGTTCGTGCTCGACCACGCTGGTGGGGCGCTCCATGATCGTTTTCCTCTCGGCCTTGGGTTCCTGCCCGGTTCCGGGCCCGGTGACCTTTGAGAGGGCGGTCCACGCCGGCTCTTACACACGTTTCCGGGATTTCTTCGGGAAGTTCGACGAGGGGTGTGGTGAGGCGACGGGTGGTGAGGCGCGGGGTGGTGAGGCGCGGGGTGGTGAGGCGACGGGTGGTGAGACGCGGGGTGGTGACCGGTGGGGACCGCGGCGCGCGGACGCCCGCCGCGCGCCGGGACGGTTCGGCCGCCCTTACCCCGGAGGGCCCTCCGCTGTCCGGTGATTGACCAACTTTCCGTCGGCACCTCGACGAGGCACTACCCTTTGTTACTGTCCGGCGACTGTCCGCCTACCGGCGGTGCCCCCCACCCACGCGCGCCGGACGGCTCGCGGGTGCGCCGGGCGGGCGTGCCGTGTCGGCCCCGCCAGGACCCGCCAGGAGAGAAGACCCCATGACGGACCGCCCCTTCGCCGGCGCCGGCGACTCGGCCGTCGGACCCGAGCCGGGTTACTACCCCGACCCCTCCATCCCCGGCTTCGTCCGGTACTGGGGCGGCTCGGCCTGGGTGCCGGGCACCAGCCGGCTCGCACCCGCCGAGGGCGAGGTGCTGGATCCGCCCCGGTTCGCGTCCCGGCGGCCCGCCGCCGGCGCGGCGGGGACGGCGCGGGCGGTGCCGCCACCGGCGGTGCCGGAGGCGGCCGTTCCGGAGGCGGCGTCCCCGGAGCCGTCCTGGGGCGGGACCGCGCACGGCGGGGGTGGGGGCGGGGACACCGGGCCGGTGTACTTCGACCAGACCGCGGGTGGGGCGAAGTTCGTCCTCGGGTCGCGGGTGGCGGAGGTGATCGGCGGGCCGGTGTTCCGGACGGTCGGGGAGCCGGAGGCGTCCGAGAACCCTGAGGTGTCCGGGGTGGCTGGGGCGTCCGGGGTGGCTGGGGCGTCCGGGCCGGAGATGGCGGCGGTCGAGGTGCCGGTCTTCGGCGAGGCGGTCCTGGGCGAAGCGGTCCTGGGCGAGCCGGTGGTCGAGGTTTCGGCGGTCGGGGGTGCGGCAGGCCAGGGCGAGGTGGAGGAGCTCGGCTGGCAGGCCGTTCCGCAGGCGCAGCGGGGGCTGATGGAGACGGGTGGCGAGCCGCACCGGGTCTCCTGGGGGGTGCTTTCGGGGGCGCCCGACGGGGAGGAGGGGCGCGCGAGGGAGGTCCGCGCTTCGGTTGCTGTTCCGGTCCGGGCTTCGGCCGGAAGGCCGGCCGCCGCTTCGGCCGGGGTGGAGGTGGCCGCCGCCTCTGGAGCGCCCGCGACCGTCCCGGCGGCGGTGGCGGTGCGGGAGGCGCCGTCGCCCGTTGCGTCGCCCGTTGCGTCACCCGTCGCGGCGTCCGTTCCGGCGGCTGCGCGCGGGGCCGGGCGTGCCGTCGAGTCCGAGTCCGAGTCCGCGTCCGAGCCCGAGCCCGCCGTACCGGCCCCGGCCCCGGCCGCCGCCGGAGCGGTTCCGGTCCGGGCTCAGGGCCGACCCCCCGCGCCTGCCGCGCCCGCCGGGTCGCTGCCGGTCGTGCGCCCGGCCCGGGAGGCCGTCGCGCGGCGCCGACCCGCCCCGGCCGCGCCTGCCCCCACCGTGCCCGCCTCCGTGACGCCCGCCGGACTCGGACGTCGGCTGGCCGCGCGCGCCGTGGACACCGTCGTACTCCTCGTGGTCGCCGTCGCCGCCGGAATCCCGCTCGGCCGCTCGGCGTCCGAGCACCTCCAGCAGAAGCTCGACCAGGCCAGGATGGCCAGTTCCCTCACCCGGCGCCAGGTCCAGGTCTGGCTGGTGGACGACGTGGTGCTGGGGAAGGTCGCGGTCCTGCTCGGCATCCTGCTCTTCGTCAGCCTGCTCTACGAGGTGCTGCCGACCGCCCGCACCGGCCAGACCTTCGGCAAACGGCTGGCCCGGATCCGGGTGGCGGACGCCGCCGCCCCCGGCGCCCGGACCAGGTTGAGCCTCGGCCGCTCGCTGCTCCGGTGGGCCGTGAGGCAGCTCGGCCTGCTGCTGCTCGTCGGCCTGGTCTGGCCCGTGTTCGACCGCCCGGCCCGGCGCGGCTGGCAGGACCGGGCCGCCCGCACCCGGGTGGTCCGCGACTGAGGCCTCCCGGCGTGGCGGTCGGCTCCCGGCGCGGAGGCACCATCCGGAGCGGGGGCGTCGTCCGGCCCTGGCGGCAAAACGGACAGAATGTCCCAAACGGCGAGAATGTGTGATGTTCTACTCGACGGATGAGCACTCACGACCCCTCAGGCTCCCAGCCGGAGGGGGGCGGCCAGCCCTCCTTCGACAAGCAGTCCCCGCAGCCGGGCGGCGGCACGCCGGAAGACCGGCCGTCGGACCCGAACCCGCCGCCCGCCCCGCCGCCCGCCGACGGCCCGTCCGACGGCACCTCCGACACCCCGTCCGACGGCCCCGGCGCGTACGGCGGCACCTACGGCGGCCCGACCGGCGGCCAGAGCCCGCCCGGCGGCAGCCCCTACGGCCGGAACCCCTACGACCAGCCCCCGCCCGGCTACGGCCCCACCGGCTACGGAACCCCCGGCGCCGGGCCCGTCCCCGGCATGCCGCCGATCGGCAGCTGGCCCAGGCGCATCCTCGCCCGCCTGATCGACTACCTCCTCGTCCAGGCCGTCGCCGTGATCGTGGTGGCCCCCTTCGCCGACTTCGGCAACCGCTCCGGCGAGGTCGGCGCGTTCTGGCTCGGCTGCGGCATCTACCTCCTCTACGAGGGACTGATGCTCGGCCGGGACGGCCAGACCCTCGGCAAGAAGGCGATGCACGTCCGCGTCGCCATGCTGATCGACGGCAACAAGCCCACCCAGGGCGCCGCCTGGACCCGCGCGGCCGTCTACATCCTCCCGGCCGTGATCTGCTGCGCCGCCTTCTGGTGGATCATCGACGGGATGTTCGGCGTCTTCGACAAGCCCTACCGTCAGTGCATCCACGACAAGGCCGCGAAGACCGTGGTGGTCACCACCGACTGACCGGCCGAGCGGGCTGCGACGCCCGGCGGCGGACTGGCGTTGCTAGCGCTGCCGGGCGTACTCGTGTCCGGCCGGGGCCGGGGAGGCCGCTCCCGCCCTCGCCGCCGACCGGCCGGACACGGCGACCGACAACACCGTCACCACGGTGCCGAGCGCCAGGGCGAACCCCTCCAGCACCGCGACCTCCAGGACGCCCGAGGCGCCCGAAACGGCCAGCAGCGCCACAGTGGCGGCGACGACGGTGAACGAGCCGAGGCAGTACTGGGCAGCGGACGGACGAGGCATGGCGGGGGTCCTTCGCACGTCGGGGGGAACGAGCGGGAATGGCGCCGGTCCCAGAAGTGCTGCCCGGCAAGGGAGTTCGGTAAGTCCAGGCTAACCCGCCGGACCGGGAGCACGGGGGGCGCACAGGCTCACCCCGGGGTCGTCCGCCCCCTCGGTACGGTGAACCCGACCGCGCCCGCCCCACCCACCCGGGGGAACACCCGTGCCCATCCCCGCCGACTGGCCCACCACCGAAGCCCAGGCACTCGCCGAACAGGAACGCCTGCGCCCCCTCGTCCAGACCCACGACTCCGACGACCCCGACGGTTCCGGCTCAGGTTCCGGTTCCGGCTCCGGCGGTGGCGGGGTCGGGCGGCTCATCGCCGGCGTCGACGTCGCCTACGACGACGAACACGACCTCGTCGCCGCCGCAGCCGTCCTCCTCGACCACGACACCCTCGCCGTCGTCGAACAGTCCACCGCCGTCGGCCGCATCCCCTTCCCCTACACCCCCGGACTGCTCGCCTTCCGCGAACTCCCCGCCGTCCTCGACGCCCTCGCCGCCCTCACCCGCACCCCCGACACCGTCGTCTGCGACGGCTACGGCCTCGCCCACCCCCGCCGCCTCGGCCTCGCCAGCCACCTCGGCGTCCTCACCGGCCTGCGCACCCTCGGCGTCGCCAAAACCCCCTTCACCTTCCACCACCACGACCCCGACACCCCCCGCGGCTCCACCACCCCGCTCACCGACCCCGCCACCGGCGAAGAAGTCGGGCGCGCCCTCCGCACCCGGCCCGGCGTCAAACCCGTCTACGTCTCCGTCGGCCACCGCATCAGCCTCGACACCGCCGTCCGCACCACCCTCCAACTCGCCCCCCACTACCGGCTCCCCGAAACCACCCGGCACGCCGACTCCCTCTGCCGCCGCGCTCTCGCCGACGCCCTCCACGCGAGGACGCCTGCGAACTGACCAGGTACCAGGCGGAATTCGGGCCCCGTGTGTTAGACATGAGACACCGGGGCCCAACCCCGGCAGCGACCCACGGACGCACGGGGGAGGCGCCGAAATGGCAACAGGAACCGGTACGACCGGAGGCGCCGGCCGGGGCTACCGCGTCGAGGTCGAACAACTCCGCGCCTTCGCCGCCCAAGTCCGGCTCCTCCTCGCCGAATTCCAGCACCACGCCGACGGCACCGGCACCCACGGGCGCAGCGGCATCGGCAGGACCGCCTTCGGCACCTTCGCCGAAGCCACCGAGATCCACAACCGCTACAACACCATGCGCGACGGCCTGCGCGACGTCCTCAACCAACTCCAACAAGCCGTCGACGAAGCCCAGAAGAACGCCGAACTCACCGCCACCACCTACGAAGAACACGACCAGCACACCGCGAAGAAACTCAAACTCGGCGACGACGGCTGGTCCGTCGCCAACCCCTCCGCCAGCAGCAAGGCCGCCTACGAGCACACCGTCGCCCCACCCGCCCCCTGACCCCCGGCCACCACCGGCCGAGCCCGAACGGAGGCGACCCCCCCATGGCCTACACCGACTTCACCACCTACAGCCACGCCCAACTCCGCACCATGGCCCAGGCCCTCAACCCCGGCGAAGTCATGGCCGCCGGCGACCCCTGGCGCCACGCCGCCGACACCCTCAAGGCCATCCGCGCCACCCTCACCCGCGCCAGCACCGAAGCCGCCGTCACCTGGGAAGGCGCCACCAGCGACGCCTTCCACACCCGCATGCTCCACCTCGCCGACAGCATCAACAACGCCGCCTCCTACGCCAACGACGCGGCCAACACCCTCCACAACATGTCCGAGGCCATCGCCAAGGCCAAGCGCGACATGCCCGAGGAACCCAGCACCTGGGAAAAGGTCAAGGACACCGTCGGCGACGGCGTCTCCTCCGTCTTCGGCGGCGACGACGAACACATCCCCGTCGCCGACCGCCGAAAAGCCGAAGCCGCCACCGTCATGCAAACCCTCGCCATGCACTACCGCATCGCCACCCCCACCCTGAAGCCGCCACCCTCACCGGGAACTCCGTCGAAGCCCGGAGCTCGCGACGACTTCGCCGACAAGACCGGTGCCGACCAAGGCGGGGCGGCTGCGGTGGGCGGCCTCATGACCGGCATGGGGGTTGGCAACATGGGCTCGCTCGGAGGCCTCTTCACTCCATCGGAGACGGAGCCCTCGAAGCCTCGGGGTCGCAGGCCGAGCAGCGCCGGTGCGGCCCCGGAGTCGCCGGGTGCCTCGGGAAAGACCTCGGTGGCCTCGGAGCCCGGGATCAAGGGCGGGGTGGCCACGGCACCGGTCAAGCCGGGGCCGGTCAACTTCGGCGCGGGCACGACGGTGGACGGTGCGGGCATCGCGCCGCCGACGGCGGCCGGGAGGCCGGCGTCGACCGGGGTGACGGGCACGCCGGCCTCCCCGGGGCCGGGCACCCAGACCGCTGCCGGCCCAGGAGGGTTCGGGCCGGGCGGTGGCGCAACGACGCCGGGTCTGTTCGACGGGGTGAGGGAGAAGCCGGCGGTCGTCGAGCGAGAGCTGGGGGGCCGCGGCAACCTACCGGCCGGACCCGGTGCAGGCCGCGGCGGCCAGGTCCCCGAGGGCGTCCACGGCGGCGGCCAGGGTGACGGGGGCAGAGGTGGTTCGGTGGCCGGTCGGGTCGGGGGCGGGGTGGTGGGTGTCGGCGAACGACCGGGAGCCGTACCGGGTGGCCGGGCGCCCGCCGGGGAGGGCGCCTCCGGCGGCAGGCGGGCCTTCACCGAGGGTGGGTCCGGTCTCGGGCTGCGCAATCGCCCGCGGCCGGAGTCTGCGGGCGTCCCCACGTCGTCCCAGGTGTCGGCAGTTCCGTACGGGGGCGCCCAGGGGCGGGCCAAGGACAAGGAGGGCGGCCGCAAACGGCCGGACTACCTGGTCGAGGACGAGCAGACCTGGGCATCGGAAGGGCCCGTCAATCCGAACGTGGTGAAATGACTCCTGGTCCGCAGACGACCGGGTGATTCGATCGGGGCCCTCGCGGTTCGTGGACCACGGGGGCGTCGCTGTGCTGAGTGGGGTGACCGGGCTTGAGGGACGGGCGACTTGGGCGCGGACTGGCCGTGCTGGCGGCAGGAAGTCTGGTTGTGGCGATCGGGGCGGGTCGGGCCGGCGCGGACAGTGTCCGCGACGAGCAGTGGGTGCTCGGCGACTACCGGGCCGAAACGGCGTTGTGGCCGGTGTCGCAGGGCGGAGGTATCACGGTGGCTGTCATCGACAGCGGTGTGATGACGAGCCATCAGGATCTGATCGGACAGGTGGTGCCCGGGGCCGACTTCTCCGGTGACAGCGGAGACGGCACGGTTGACAAGGATGGCCACGGCACCGGGATGGCGAGTCTCATCGCCGGTCACGGCCATGGCGACGGAGCCGGCATCATGGGCCTGGCGCCGAAGGCGAAGATCCTCCCGGTCCGCGTGAGTTGGGACTCCACTGACGCCGTGGCGCAGGCCGGTCTCGTCCGGGCGATCCGGTTCGCCGTTGACCACGGTGCCAAGGTGGTCAACATGTCCATCGGCGGTTACGCCGGGGCGGACCAGGAGACCAGGGCGGCAGTCAAGTACGCCGTCGACCACGACGTGGTCATGGTTGCCGCGACGGGAAACAGTGGGAACCAGGCCACCCATGTCGAGTACCCGGCGGCCTTCCCCGGAGTGGTGGCGGTCGGCGCGGTGGACCGGCAGGGGCGACTGTGGGAGAAGTCGAGCTACGGACCGGAGACCACACTGGTCGCCCCCGGGGCAGAGATCTACCGGGCCAGTGCGAAGACCTCTGCCGGCTACGGCGTGGGCAACGGCACCTCGGATGCCACCGCCTACGTCTCCGCCACCGCCGCGTTGATCCGGGCGAAGTATCCGGAGCTTTCGGCGGGGCAGGTGATCAATCGGATGATCAGGACTGCCACGCCGCCGCAGGACGGGTCGGCGGTGCCGGGGAGCAGGTACGGCTTCGGGGTGCTGGCGCCGGCGAAGGCGTTGGAGGCCGATCCGGGGGTGGACGGCGAGTCTCGGGAGAATCCGTTGGTGGGGCGGGCGGAGTCGCGGGGGGCTGCGGGGGACGGAGTGACGGAGCCGCCGGGGGGCGAGGCCGTGGTGCCTGCGGCTGGGGCCGGTGGGGCCGGTGGGGCCGGCGGGGGCGGCTGGTTCGGGGTCGGGGTTGCGGTGGGGGTGGCGTTGTGGGGGGTGCTGGTCGGCGGGGTGGTGGCGGTCGTGGTGTGGGTGGTGCGGGTGCGGCGGCGCAGGGGTGCGGGTGGCTGAGGGCTGCGGGCGGGGTGGCAGCATTTTGGTGGCGGTTGGCGTCCTTGCCGCTGGTGGGGCGGGTGGTGGGGTGGCCATGCTGGGGTCATGAGTGCTTCTGAGCGTGGCGTGGATCCGGTGGGTGTGGTCGTGCCGGACGGCAAGGACTGGACGTGGGTGTTGGAACGCCCGTGTCCGGATTGTGGGCTGGACGTTCCGGCGGTGGTGCGGGAGGACGTCGCGGGGATGGTCCGGGCCAATGCGGAGGCCTGGGTGGCGTTGTTGGCCGGAGCCGAGGAGGGTTTGCGTCGGCGGCCGCGGCCGGGGGTGTGGTCGGGGCTGGAGTACGCGTGCCATGTCCGGGACGTGTTCCGGCTGTTCCGGGTCCGGTTGGACCTGATGCTGGCCGAGGACGACCCGCTGTTCCCGAACTGGGACCAGGACGAGACGGCGGTCGCCGAGCGGTACGGGGAGCAGGTGCCGGCGGTGGTGGCCGGGGAACTGACGGCGGCCGCGGAGGCGCTGGCGGCGGCGTTCGGGCGGGTGGCGGGCGAGCAGTGGGGGCGGACCGGGGGCCGTAGTGACGGGGCACGGTTCACGGTGGAGTCGTTCGCCCGTTATCTGATCCACGACCCGGTGCATCACTTGTTCGACGTGACGGGTGAGCGGGTCTGAGGGGGCTCACCAGCCGGAGGCCTCCCACAGCATGGTGCGCCGGAGCCGGCCGGCGACGCTGGCGGTGTCGGTGCCGATGACGTCGGCGATCTCGGGGGCGGCGAGGCCGACGACGTAGTGCAGGATCGCCAGGTCGTCGTCGGCGGGGTGGCGGTCCGGTGCGGCGGGCACGTGCCGGGTGTGGTCGGCGACGGTGCTGCGCAGGATCTGCCAGGCGTTCGCGGTGGGGTTGGAGCTTCCCAGCAACTCGCGCCATTGGACGGCGATTTCGGCGAACGCCTGTTGGACGGCGGTGGCCGCGCTGCTGTGCTCGGTCAGCCACACCCGGGCGTAGCTGAGGTACCGGGGGCGGTGGAGTTCGCAGAAGGCGGCGAACTCCAGTGGTACGTCCTCCGGTTCACCGGGCCTCGGGGGCGGCTCGGCGGAACTCGCGTGACGGTTGGTCATCTCGGCTTCTCGGAAAGGGAGATGGGTGGCTGACGGTCGATCATCTGCGCTCACTCTACGATATGCCCTCGGTGCGCTGGGTTACCAATCGGATTGAATGCCCGGAACCCGCCGCCGCTCGGCCGGTTCCGGTGTCGACCGGTGGGGCGTGGTGGTGCGGCGGTGGTGGGGCGGCCGGGCGGGGGATCGGTGGGGGAGGGTGGCGCAGTGGTGCGGGGGGTGTAGTTGCGAGCGCGTCGCGGCTGGTCAGGGGGTGCAGAAGGGCCGTGGTTGCAGGACGGTTGATGTGCCACCGTAGGGCTTATGGAGGCTGGCGTCCACGCCCACGGCGCGAAGCTGCGGCCGCACAACCGTCCGCGCAACCACACCTTCGGTCGCGCCCGTTCCGGCGTGGCGTGACGGGCCGGGTGGACTCCGACGTGCATGTCTCCACCGGGGGCGCGCAGCCCGGGTGCGGGCGGTGGGTGCGGACGGTGGATGCGCGCGGTGGATGCGAGGTGGACGCGCTGCGCGCCGAGGTGGGCGTGGCAGCAGGGGTGGTGGGTGGGCGGTGCGCTCGCCGCGGCGGCGGCGCACCGGGTGGCCGAGGGGGCGGAGCAGGCGCTGATCCGGACGGTCCCGCGCCTGCTGGCCGCCACCGTGCACGTCGGCCACGCCTCGGCGGCCTGGGGCCGTCCGGCCCGGGGGTCGAGGCGCGGGTGGGGTGGTCTGCCGTCAGGACTGCGGTCGGGCCTCCGTCGGGGAGAGGCGGTCGTCGACGGCGCTGCTCCGTTCGACCTGGGCGGGGAAGGACTCGATGGCCAGCCGCCGGGCGAGTTGGGCGGCGGTGGCGGCTGCGACCGCAGTCGCCGCAGCGGCCTCGGTGGCAGCCTCCTCGCGTTCGCGCCGGTGCGCGGCGCCGCTGGGGTGCCCGGCGGTGGCAGGGTGTGCGGTGCCGGTGGGGTGTCCGGTGGCGGGGTGTCCGCCGGCGGTTCGTCGGCGGCGGCCGAGCGCGGTGCGGGCGGCGTGTTCCTCGGCCGCCTGTCTCGCGGCCAGGTAGGCCTGGACGGCGGCCATGCCGTAGACCGGCTGGATGAGCTGGTGGCCTTTGAAGAAGGGTCTGGCCGGGGCGAACCCGGCGGCGACCACGAGGTCGCGGATCTCGGCTATCTCGGCCTCGCTGCGGGCGGTGAAGCGGACCTCCCAGCCCTTCTTGTACGTATGGCCCTGTTCGCCGCTGCGGCGGGCCGGGTCCGGGCGGCGGACGTATCCGGGCAGACGGCCAAGGCGGAGCTGGGCCGCGCGGAGGCCGGCGGTCTCGTCACGTGACATGACGCAAGCCTAGGCAATTCCCGGGGCGGGTTTGACGCCTGAAGGGTCTCCCGGCGTATGCCTTTGGTCACTCTGGGTCAGGCGGCCTGGTGGGCGATCGGGTTCGATCAGATATGACAACCTGACGACCGTCAATTACTCCGATTGAGTGAGGGTATGGGGACTTTAGTGCGAGCTGATCCCGGTTTCGCGACGGTTGGGTAACAGTGCGTCAGGTGGCCGGTGGCGGGTCGGAGCGGTTGGGGATGGTGTCCGCATGAGCTACCGGATTCCCACGCCGCCGCCGTCCCTGGAGGAGCTGGCGAAGCGTCAACAGAACGTCGTCACCGCGAGCCAGTTGTGCGCCCGGGGCGTGCCGGCCCGGGTCATCACCGAGCACTGTCGTCGCGGCGGGCCCTGGCGGCGGCTGCTGCCCCGGGTGTACCTGCTGCAGTCCGACGGGCCGACCCCGGAGCAGCGGATGTGGGCCGCCCTGCTGTACGCGGCGCAGAACGGTCGCGAGGAGGGCCGCCGCGAGGGCGCGGTGATCACCGGTGCGGCCGCGCTCGCGCTGTACGGATTCGCCGCGGTGCCCCGGCTGCCGGCGGTGACCGGGGTGGACGTCCTGGTGCCCCGCCAGCGTCGGCTGAAGGACGCCGGGGAGGTGCGGATCCGGCGCACCGAAAGGGAGTTGGTGGCCCGCTCGGTGCACGGCCTGGCCTGCGCGCCGGTCGCCCGGGCGGTCGCGGACGCGCTGTGCGAGTGGACCGCGGAGGAGGGTGGCACCCCGGTGCCGGTGCGGGCGCTGCTGCGCGAGGCCGTCTCGCGGCCCGACGGCCCGTGCACCGTACGGGAGTTGGCGTCCGAGCTGACCGATTCCGGGCTGACCGGCGAGCCCCGGGTGCGCGCGGCCCTGGACGAACTGCTGGCCGGTGAGCGGGACTTCGTCCTGGAGCGGGTCGGCGAACTGGTGGACGAGTGCCTGCTGCCCGTCCCGCTGGTCGGCCCCGAGCTGCGGATGCGCGGCGGCACGTACATCGCCGTCCCGGACCTCTACTGGCCGGAGCAGGGCGTCGCCGTGGAGGTGGACTCGGACCTGCGCTGCGTCAGCGAGGGCGAGGCCGCCTGGGTGCGCGGCGGCCAGCACCGGATGGAGTACCTGGGGATCCGGGTGGTGTACGTCTCCGGCGCCCGGCTCGCGGCCGACCGGGACGCGGTCGGCGCCGAACTGCGCGAGGCCCACCGGGTGGGCGGTTCGGACGTGGTGGAGTTGATGGTCGGTTAGCTCCGGGCCGGATCCGTCCGCACCCGGATCCGGGGCCGCGCCCGAGCCGCGCCCGGGGCCGCTTCCGAGTCGGAGCCGGGGCTACGCCCGAACCACCGGGGCGCCGACCAACTCGACCCCGGCGGCCCGCAGTTCGGCGAGCGCGGCGGTGGTGGTCGCCGGCGCGACCCCGGCGGTGAGGTCGAGCAGGACGCGGGTGGTGAAGCCGGCCCGGGCGGCGTCCAGGGCGGTGGCCCGGACGCAGTGGTCGGTGGCGATGCCGACCACGTCGATCTCGTCGACCTGCCGTTCGCTCAGCCACTCCACCAGACCGCGGTTGTTCTCGTCCAGCCCCTCGAAACCGCTGTACGCCGCCGAGTAGGCGCCCTTGTCGAAGACCGCCTCGACCGCACCGGAGATGACGGACGGGGCGAAGTTGGGGTGGAAGCCCACGCCTTCGGTGCCGGCCACGCAGTGCACCGGCCAGCTGGTGACGTAGTCGGGCTCGGTGGAGAAGTGGTCGCCCGGGTCGATGTGGTGGTCGCGGGTGGCGAGGATGTGCTGGTAGCCGGGGGAGGACTCGGCGATCAGGTCGGTGATGGCGGCGGCCACCTCGGCGCCGCCGGCGACGGCCAGACTGCCGCCCTCGCAGAAGTCGTTCTGCACGTCGACGACGATCAGTGCCCGGTGCATGGCTCGCATCCTCGGATGTGGGGGGCGGCCGTGGTGGCGCCCTGGTGGGGGGAGCCCTCGGGAGTACTCGGCCCGCGGCGGGGCTCGGGGGTTCTCGGGGAGCTCCGGGGGAACTCTACGGCTGACTCTAGGGAGTGGCGTGCGGGGGCGGAAGGCCTGGGGCGGACCCCGGGCCGGCGCCCGGCGCGAACCGGCGAACCGCGGCGAACCGGTGAACCACGGCGGACCGGCGAACCGGCGATCTGCGGCGGACCGGCGGCCCGGAACCGGCGGACGGCCCCGGGGTCGTCCGCCGGTCCGCGCGGGTCGGCCGGGGCGGGGTCAGAGCACGAGTTCGGTCGGCAGCACCGGGTCGCCCTTGGAGAGCTGGGTGGCCGACAGCGGCAGTGCGGCCCGGGCCCGGATGTGCCGTTCGCGCGCGGCGGTGAGCGGTTCGCGGCCGACGGCCCGGCCGGCCCGCACCAGCGGCACCTGCATCAGGTGCGGCTCCAGGTCGGCGGGGACCGCTCCGGTGCCGACCACCTCGGCCTCGGCGACGCCGTCGGCGTCGGGCCGGCGGGCGGCCCACTTGCGGCCGCCGATGCTGGTCTTGCCGCCGGCCGCGCGCTTGGCCACCGGCACCAGCGGCCCGTCCGCGCTCTCGGCGCGGGCGACCAGCTTGTAGACCATCGCGCAGGTCGGGTGGCCGCTGCCGGTGACCAGGCTGGTGCCGACGCCGTAGCCGTCCACCGGGGCGGCGGCGAGCGCGGCGATGGCGTACTCGTCGAGGTCGGAGGTGACGATGATCCGGGTCTTCGTGGCGCCGAGGTCGTCCAGCTGGCGGCGGACCCGGTGGGCCAGCAGGGTGAGGTCGCCGGAGTCGATCCGGACGGCGCCCAGTTCGGGGCCGGCCACCTCGACGGCGGTGCGGACGGCCTCGCGCAGGTCGAAGGTGTCGACCAGGAGCGTGGTGCCCTTGCCCATGGAGGCGATCTGCGCGCGGAAGGCGTCCCGCTCGCTGTCGTGGACGAGGGTGAAGGCGTGGGCGGCGGTGCCGGTGGTCGGGATGCCGTGGGTGAAGCCGGCCTCCAGGTCGGAGGTGGCGGCGAAGCCGGCGACGTACGCGGCCCGGGCGGCGGCGACGGCGGCCTGCTCGTGGGCGCGCCGGGCGCCCATCTCGATCACCGGGCGGCCGCCGGCCGAGGCGGTCATCCGGGAGGCGGCGGCCGCGATCGCGGAGTCGTGGTTGAGGATCGAGAGGATCACCGTCTCCAGGATCACCGCCTCGGCGAAGCTGCCCTCGACGGTGAGCAGCGGCGAGCCGGGGAAGTAGACCTCGCCCTCGGGGTAGCCGTGGATGTCGCCGGCGAAGCGGTAGTCGGCGAGGTAGCGCAGGGTGTCGTCGTCGACCACGCCCTGGCCGGCCAGCCAGTCGAGCTGCGGGGTGGTGAAGCGGAAGTCCTCGATGGCGTCGAGCACCCGGCCGGTGCCGGCCATGACGCCGTAGCGGCGGCCGCTGGGCAGGCGGCGGGTGAACACCTCGAACACGGAGCGGCGGTGCGCGGCCCCGCTGCGCAGGGCGGCCTGCAGCATGGTGAGCTCGTAGCGGTCGGTGAGGAGCGCGGTCGAACCGGCCGCGCGCACTGAAGTGGCGTCCATGCGGATGATGCTACTACCACTTAGCGTCAGAGTGACGATTTCTCGTGCTGCGAGCCGGGCCGGAATCGCCCGGGGATCCCCCGGATGGCAGCATGGGGCTGAAGAGGCGTGGACGGACTGCGCAGCGAGGAGGATCCGGCGGTGAGTGTCGCGCCCGTGGAGATCGAGCGCCCGGAGGTCGAAGGACTACCGGTGGTGGAGCCGGACACGCCCTGGGTGACCATCGTGCACAACGACCCGGTGAACCTGATGAGCTACGTCCAGTACGTCTTCCAGGCCTACTTCGGCTACCCGAAGGACAAGGCCAGGAAGCTGATGATGGAGGTGCACACCAAGGGCCGGACGGTGGTCTCCAGCGGCTCCCGCGAGGAGATGGAGCGCGACGTCCAGGCGATGCACGGCTACGGCCTCTGGGCGACGCTGCAACACGACTGACCGCGGCACGACAGACCGCGGCACGACTGACCGCCGCACGACTGACCGCAGTGCGACCGGCGCAGTGCGGACCGCGGCGCGACCGGCCGCGGAGCCGGTACCCCACCCGAGACGACGAAGACGGGCTGACCGATAGACATGGCTGGGTTGTTCGAGAGTGCCGGCGGCGGGAGCGCGGCGATCGCGCTGGACGAGGTGGAGGCCTCCATCCTGCGCTCCCTGGAGGTGGGGATCCTGCAGCTGATCGGGCCCGGCCCGGGCGGGGACGGCGGCGATCCGCTGGCCGCGCTGTTCGCCGAGGGCCCGACCGAGGCGCCGGCCAACCCGATGCTCGCCCGGCTCTTCCCGGACGCCTACGGCGACCCGGCCGGGCCGGAGAACGAGGAGAGCCGGGCCGCCTCGGGCGAGTTCCGCCGCTACACCGAGGTGGACCTGCGGACCCGCAAGCGCGAGGACGCCCTGCACGTCGTCCGGATGCTCGACGGGCTCGGCGGTGAGGGCGGGGTGGTCAAGCTGGACCCCGCCGACGGCCTGCGCTGGCTGGGCGCGCTCAACGACCTGCGGCTGACCCTGGGCGTCCAGCTGGAGGTCAGCGAGGACGACGAGGAGCTCTACGAGCTGCCGGACGAGGACGACCGCAAGCCGCTGGTGATGGCGTACGTCTGGCTGGGGGCGCTCCAGGAGACGCTCCTGGAGGCGATCGCGGACTGATCGTGCCCGCTTCCGGGCAGGCCCCGGTCGATTCGTCCAATATGTGGACGAACGGCCGGGGCATTTCTCTTTAAATCGGGCAAAACATAGCAGGTCATGCTCAAATAACGCTCAGATGAACACCGCTATCCGAACCCTGCGTGGTACGACTTCTCCACCCCACGAGACCCACCCAGGACGGTGCACCATGGCCGAGCAGCTGTACGACGACGTGGTCGACGCGAAACCGGACGAGGAGGGCTATCACCGGGGGCTGGGAAGCCGCCAGATCCAGATGATCGCGATCGGCGGTGCCATCGGCACCGGCCTCTTCCTCGGCGCGGGCACCGCGATCTCCCGGTCCGGCCCGAGCCTGATCCTCTCCTACGCCGTCGCCGGCGTGGCGATCTTCGTGATCATGCGCGCCCTCGGCGAACTCCTCACCTACCGCCCGGTCTCCGGCAGCTTCGCCGAGTACGCACGCGAGTTCCTCGGCCCCTTCGCCGGCTACGTGACCGGCTGGACGTACTGGCTGTTCTGGGTGGTCACCGGCATGGCGGAGACCACCGCCGCCGCCGTGTACGTGAGGTTCTGGGCGCCCGACATCCCGCAGTGGGCCAGTGCACTGACCTTCCTGGTGATCCTCTACGCGGCCAACCTGATCTCGGTGAAGCTGTTCGGCGAGATCGAGTTCTGGTTCTCGATGGTCAAGGTCACCGCCATCATCGGCATGATCCTGATCGGCATCGGGGTGCTCACCCTCGGCTTCAGCAAGGCCGGTGACACCGCGTCGATCACCCACCTGTGGCAGGACGGCGGCTTCTTCCCCAAGGGCATCGGCGCCACCGTGATGACGCTGCAGATCGTCATGTTCGCCTACCTGGGCGTCGAACTCGTCGGCGTCACCGCCGGGGAGAGCGAGAACCCCGAGAAGACCCTGCCGCGCGCCATCAACACCCTGCCCTGGCGCATCATGCTGTTCTACATCGGCGCGCTGGTGATCATCCTCTCGCTCGTGCCGTGGACCGAGTTCCAGCCCGGCGTCAGCCCGTTCGTGGCCGCCTTCGGCAAGATCGGCATCCCGGCCGCGGCCGGCATCATCAACTTCGTGGTGCTCACCGCCGCGCTCTCCTCCTGCAACTCCGGCATGTACTCCACCGGCCGGATGCTGCGCGACCTCGCCCTGCGCGGCCAGGCCCCGGGGCAGCTCACCAAGCTCAACACCCACCGCACCCCGGCCTTCGCGATCACCCTCTCCTGCCTGCTGATGGGCGTCGGCGTGGTGCTCAACTACCTCGTCCCGGCCAAGGCGTTCGAGTACATCACCTCCGTCGCCACCGTCTGCGGCCTGTGGACCTGGGCGATGATCCTGATCTGCCAGATCCGCTACCGCAAGGCCTGGCGGGCCGGCCACCTGCCGCCGCCCACCTTCAAGGCGCCCGGCGGCGCCTGGACCAGCTGGACCGCGCTCGCCTTCCTCGCCCTGGTCGTGGTGCTGATCGCGTTCGACGCGGACAACCGGATCTCGCTGTACGTCTTCCCGGGCTGGGCCGTCCTGCTGGTGATCGGCTACCAGGTGCTCAAGCGCCGCAACCCGAGGGCCGCCCACGGCGTCGCCCACGACCACCTGCACGTGCGCAACGGCGGCTGAACCGCCGGGACCTGGCCGCCGCGCCCAGGTGGCGGACACCCGGTGACCGCGCTCCGGACGCCCCGGCGGACACCCGCCGGGGCGTGGCTATCCTGACCGCATGCTGACCATCACCCGAGAACTCCGCGACCGGATCGTGGCCCACGCCCGCGCCGACCACCCGGACGAGGCCTGCGGCGTGGTCGCCGGACCGGCCGGCAGCGGACGGCCCGAGCGGTTCGTCCCGATGCTCAACGCGGCCCGCTCGCCCACCTTCTACGAGTTCGACTCGGGCGACCTGCTCAAGCTCTACCGCGAGATGGACGACCGCGACGAGGAGCCGGTGATCGTCTACCACTCGCACACCGCCACCGAGGCCTACCCCTCGCGCACCGACGTGAGCTACGCCTCCGAGCCGTTCGCCCACTACGTCCTGGTCTCCACCGCCGACGGCAACGGCGAGGACGACCCGTTCCAGTTCCGCTCGTTCCGCATCGTGGACGGCGAGATCACAGAGGAAGACGTCCAGGTCGTCGAGGCCCACCCGGCCTGACCAGCACCCACCTGGGCGCGGCCCGCCGACCGCCCGCGAGCGGTCGGCGGGCCCGTGTCGTCTCAGCCCGAGAAACGGGAACATCCGGATCCCGAGACGGGCATGGAGGAGCGGGCCGGGGAATCTATACGATGAGCCCATGCGTTCCGTCGATGTGAGCAACCAGGCCCCGGGCACCCGCCTCGTGGCGCGCCTGCACGTCGACCTGTGCCGGCTCGCCAGTGCGATCTGTCCCGGCACGCCCGCGCGTTCGCGCTGAGCCGCCCGCCCCACCCGGTGCCCACCGCCTGCCGGCGACGCCGAGCCCCGGGACCACCCTCCCCGCCGTGCCCGCCGCGGCCCACCCACCTCACGACTCGCACAGGAGCGCACCCATGGCCATCGAGGTCCGCATCCCGACCATCCTCCGCACCTACACCGACGGCGCCAAGGCCGTCGAGGGCACCGGCAGCAACCTCGGGGAGCTCTTCGCCGACCTCGACGCCCGCCACCCGGGCATCGCCGCCCGCCTGGTCGAGGGCGGTGAGCTGCGCCGCTTCGTCAACGTCTACCTGAACGACGAGGACGTCCGCTTCCTGGAGGGCATCTCCACCGCCCTCGCCGACGGTGACAGCGTCACCATCCTGCCCGCCGTGGCCGGCGGAGCCCGCTGACCTCCCGCCCTCCCGTCCGCCCAGCGGCGGGCGGGAGGGCGCCCTTCCGCACCCCCACCGCCGTGGCCGGAGGCCTCCCTTGCGTTACGACAGCCCGCTCGAAGCCGTCGGCAACACCCCGCTGGTCCGCCTGCCGCGGCTGTCCGCCGCCGTCCCCGGCAACACCGACGGGCAGGTGACGCTCTGGGCCAAGCTGGAGGACCGCAACCCCACCGGCTCGATCAAGGACCGCCCGGCGCTGCACATGATCGAGCGCGCCGAGGCCGCCGGCCGGCTCACCCCCGGCTGCACCATCCTGGAACCCACCAGCGGCAACACCGGCATCTCGCTCGCCATGGCCGCCAAGCTCAAGGGCTACCGGATGGTCTGCGTGATGCCCGAGAACACCAGCGAGGAACGGCGCGAACTGCTCCGCATGTGGGGCGCCGAGATCATCCCCTCGCCGGCCGCCGGCGGCTCCAACACCGCCGTCCGGATCGCCAAGGAGATCGCCGCCGAGCACCCGGACTGGGTCATGCTCTACCAGTACGGCAACCCCGACAACGCGGGCGCCCACTACGCCACCACCGGCCCCGAGATCCTCGCCGACCTGCCGACCGTCACCCACTTCGTGGCCGGCCTCGGCACCACCGGCACCCTGATGGGCGTCGGGCGCTACCTGCGCGAGAAGGTCCCCGGCGTGCGGATCGTCGCCGCCGAACCCCGCTACGACGACCTGGTGTACGGGCTGCGCAACCTCGACGAGGGCTTCGTCCCCGAGCTGTACGACGCCGCGGTGCTCACCACCCGTTTCTCGGTCGGCTCCGCGGACGCCGTCCGCCGCACCCGCGAACTCCTCCAGCAGGAGGGCATCTTCGCGGGCGTCTCGACCGGCGCGATCCTGCACGCCGCGATCGGCGTCGGCCGCAAGGCCGCGGCGGCCGGGGAGCGCGCCGACATCGTGTTCGTGGTCGCCGACGGCGGCTGGAAGTACCTGTCCACCGGCATCTACACCGCGGAGACCACCGAGGCGGCCGTCGAGGCGCTGCAGGGGCAGCTCTGGGCCTGAGAGCCCCAGCGGTGCTGGAGGGCCAGCTCCGGGCCTAGCCGCGTTGCAGGGCCTGCTGCGCGCGCGACCAGACCTGCCGGTCCACCGTGCCGGCCCGGCGGCGGAAGGCCGACAGCGGCACCTCGCGCAGCTCGTCGGTCTCCAGCCAGCTGGTGCGGCCCTGCCGGTCGCCCACCGAGGCGGGCGGCAGCGGCAGCACGCCCGGGCGTTCGGCGTGGTGTTTGCTGGTGATCTTCGCGACGGTCGCGGTGCGGCCGTGCACCCGCAGCACCAGGCACGGGCGGTCCTTCGACCCCGGGCCGTCCTCGAACGGGACCTCCGCCCACCAGATCTCCTGCGGCTGCGGCCCCGGACGGCCCTTGGCCGCCTGGCGCGGGCGCGGAGCCGTCGGACCGGCCGGTCGCGGCGCCGGGCGGGTGCGCCGGACCAGCGCCCCCACGACGGCGGCCAGGAGCGCGACGCCCGCCACCGCCAGGACCACCCAGACCCCGGTCGAACTGTTCATGGCGCGAACCGTACCGGGCCCATGGCGGCCCCCACCACCGTGAGTGCCCGGACGGCCGGGCATTTGTCCGCACCAGGCTCCCGGTTCGTCACGGAATGACCACGGTGCCCGTTCCGTGGTGAAGAGTCGCCGACGCCCGGACAGGCTGCCTCACGTACGCCCGCCCCGCCCCTCCGGAGGTGCCTCGTGGGGAGAAGCTCCGAGCTGTGGTCCTACGCCGAGATCGCCCGCCACATCAACGTGCAGGCCGAGAGCGTCCGCAACTACCGGCGGCACGGGCTGCTGCCCGACCCGGACGTCCTCGACGCCGGCGGCCACCCCCGCTGGTACCCCGACACGATCAAGGCCTGGGCCCGCAACCGCCCCCGCCACCGCTGACCCGACGGCACCCGAACGGACGGCACCGCCCCCGCCCCGGCGTTCTGGTGATTCCAGCCACAGCCCGGCACGGGGACGGGGGCAAAGTGCCGCTCCGCCCTTACTCTCGACACGCGAAGCAGTGCTACCGGCCGGTTCCACCGGCCCGGCCTGCCGTTTTCCAGCAGCAGCCAGGACGTGTCGGGGCGGAGGGGCTCGGATGAAACTGACCGTGGTGGGGTGCTCGGGGAGCTTCCCGTCCGCCGAATCGCCCTGCTCCAGCTACCTCGTCGAGGCCGACGGCTACCGCGTCGTGCTCGACCTCGGCAACGGCGCCCTCGGCGCCCTGCAGAAGTACGTGGACATCTACGAGGTCGACGCCGTCCTGCTCAGCCACCTGCACGCCGACCACTGCGTCGACCTGTGCGCCTACTGGGTCGCCCGCAACTACCGCGCCGAGGGCTGCCCCGACCCGATGCCCGTCTACGGCCCGGCCGGCACCGCCGAACGGCTCGCCCGCGCCTACGACATGCCGGAGAACCCGGGGATGAAGGAGGTCTTCGACTTCCACACCCTCACCCCCGGGGCCTTCGACCTCGGCCCGTTCCGGATCGAGGTCGCCCAGGTCAACCACCCCGTCGACGCCTTCGCCTTCCGCCTCGAACACGACGGCCGCGTGCTCGTCTACTCCGGCGACACCGGCGAGAGCGCCGAACTCGTCGAACTCGCCCGCGACGCCGACCTCTTCCTCTGCGAGGCCGCCTACATCGACGGCCGGGACACCTACCAGGCCGTCCACCTCAACGGCCGGGAGGCCGGCGAGCACGCCGCCGCCGCCCACGTCCGCCGGCTCGTCCTCACCCACATCCCCCCGTGGACCGACGCCGAGCACAACCGCCGCGACGCCGCCGCCGCGTACCCGGGCCCCGTCGAGGTCGCCCGGGCGGGTGCGGTGTACCGGATCTGAGCGGGCGGGCGGGCCGGTCGGCTCGGCGTCGGCCGTCTCAGCGTCGGCCGGGGAGCGGCAGGCCGAGGTGGTCGCGCAGGGTCGTCCCGCTGTAGTCGGTGCGGAACACCCCGCGCTCCTGGAGCAGCGGCACCACGCGGTCGACGAACGCGTCCAGGCCGCCCGGGGTCAGGTGGGGGACGAGGATGAAGCCGTCGGCCGCGTCGTTCTGCACGAAGAAGTCGATCCGCTCGGCGACCGTCGCGGGGGAGCCGATGAAGGACTGCCGGCCGGTCACCTCGATCACCAGCTCGCGGCTGGTGAGCTGCTTCTCGGCGGCCAGCGCCCGCCAGCGGGCGGCGACGGCCGACGGGTCGCCGATCCGGACCCGGCCCTGGGCCAGGGCGCTGTCCGGGTCGGGGTCGACGGCGGGCAGCGGACCGTCCGGGTCGTGGTCGGACAGGTCGATGCCCCAGACCTGTTCCAGGAAGGCGATCGTGGTCTGCGGCCCGACCTGGGCCCGGCGGACCTCGGCGGCGAGTTCGGCGGCCTCGGCGTCGGTGTCGCCGAGGGCGAAGGTGACGCCGGGCATGATCTTCAGCTCGTCCGGCTTGCGGCCGTACGCGGCGAGCCGGCGCTTGACGTCCGCGTGGAAGGCCTGGCCGTCGGCGAGGGTGGAGTGCCGGCTGAAGACGACGTCGGCGGTCGCGGCGGCGAACTCCCGGCCCTCGTCGGAGTCCCCGGCCTGGATGACCACCGGGTGGCCCTGCGGCGGGCGGGGCAGCGAGAGCCGGCCCTCGACCTCGAACTGCGGGCCGCTGTGCCGGACGGTCTCCGCTCCGCCGTCCCAGAACTCCCGGGCGAGCTGCACGAATTCGGCGGCCCGGGTGTAGCGGTCGGCGCGGTCGAGGTAGCCGCCGCGGCGGAAGTTCTCCCCGGTGAAGGCGTCCGAGGAGGTGACCACGTTCCAGGCCGCGCGCCCGCCGGAGAGGTGGTCCAACGAGGCGAACCGACGGGCCAGTTCGTACGGTTCGTTGAAGGTGGCGTTGACGGTGCCGGCCAGCCCGAGACGGGTGGTGACGGCGGCCAGCGCGTTCAGCACGGTGATCGACTCGGGGCGGCCGACCACGTCCAGGTCGTGGATGCGGCCCTTGTTCTCGCGCAGCCGCAGGCCCTCGGCGAGGAAGAAGAAGTCGAACTTCCCGCGCTCGGCGGTCTCGGCGAGGTGGCGGAAGGAGTCGAACTCGATGTGGCTGCCGGAGTCCGGGTCGCTCCACACCGTGGTGTTGTTGACGCCGGGGAAGTGCGCGGCGAGGTGGATCTGCTTGAGCGGGCGGTCCGTCATCGGGTCACCTCGGCGAGAGCGGCAGCGGACGGGGCGGCGGCAGCGGACGGGGCGGTGGCGGCGGTGTTGGTGGCGGCGTCGGTGGCGTAGCGGCTGGCCGGGCGGGCCAGGCCGAGGTGGTCGCGCAGGGTGCGGCCGGCCGCGTACCCGGCGCGGAACAGCCCCTGGGCGCGCAGCACCGGGACGACCCGTTCGGCGAGGGCGGCCAGGTCCCGTTCGGGCTCGGCGGGGACGAGGTGGAAGCCGTCGACGCCGGTGCCGATCGCGGCGAGGTCGGCGAGCAGGCGGTCGGCCGCGGCGTCGTCGGGCAGGGAGGCGTCGGTCCGGGCGAGGATGCGCAGGTGCTCGCCGGCGCGCAGCCGCAGTTCGGTGGCGGCGGCCAGCCGGGCGGCGTGGTCGGGGGCGTCCAGCAGGACGACGTCGGCGTACCGGATCGCCGCCGCGACCCGGGCGCGACCGCCGGGGGAGGCGTACGGGGCGAGGTCGACGGCGGACATCGGGACGGCGACGACCGGGCGGCCCTGCGGTGGGCGCGGGGTGATCGACGGCCCGCGGACGGAGAAGTGCGGGCCCTCGAAGTCGACGTAGTGCAGCTTGTCGCGGTCGATGAACCGCCCGGTGGCGGTGTCGCGGATCTCCGCGTCGTCCTCCCAGCTGTCCCAGAGCCGGGCGGCGACCTCGACGGCGTCGGCGGCCTCGGCCCAGAGCGCGTCCGCGGGGGCGGTCGGGCGGCGGCCGAAGGCCTTGGCCTCGGCCTCGGTGGCGGAGACGCCGACCAGCCAGCCGGCCCGGCCCCGGCTCACCCAGTCCAGCGTGTTGACCGCGATCGAGGTGTGGAACGGCTCGGTGTGGGTGGTGGTGACGGTGGGCACCAGTCCGACCCGCTCGGTCAGCGGGGCGATCCGGGCGAGGGTGGCGAGGGCGTCGGGGCGGCGCGGTTCGGGGGTGAAGGAGTCGTCGAGGGTGACGAAGTCGAGGGTGGCCCGCTCGGCGAGGCGGGCGAGGGCGGCGTAGTGCCCGGCGTCGACGTGGCCGGGGCTGTCCAGGGCGGCGGAGAGGTGCAGTTGGCGGGGCATGCTGAGGCCTGACTTTCCTCGTGCGGACGCGTGCGGGCGACGCCGGCGAACGCGCACAGGGTGTGTGCGGGTGCGTACGGCCGCGCGCGGGTGCGCGGTGGCGGCCCGGAGGCGGGCGGGGCCCGTGCGGGCGGGAGGGGAGGAACGGCGCCGGGCGGGAGGTCAGCCGGGCGGCGGGGGGAACGGTCGGCTCAGCCGCGACACGCCGCGGACCACACGCGACCGAAGTCGATGTGGCTGCGGGTCACCAGCGGGCAGGACGCGTTCACGGCTTCAGTTGACCAGTGCCTCCGCCGGTTCGTCAACCGCCGTTCCCGCCGCCCCGGGGTGGGACGCGCGACGACCCCGCCCCGCCGCTGGGGGAGCAGCGGCGGGGCGGGGTCGTGGAGTGCGGACGGGCGGGGCCTCAGGCCTTGGTCACGTCCTCGATCTCGTCGTCGTCCTCGCGACCGGGGGTCTTGAGGTCGAACTTGGTGATCGCGAAGCGGAAGAGGAAGTAGTACAGCGCGGCGAAGACCAGGCCGATCGGGATGATCAGCCACGGGTCGGTGGCCTTGCTCCAGGCCAGCGCGTAGTCGATCAGGCCGCCGGAGAAGGTGAAGCCGTCGTGCACGCCGAGCGCCCAGGTGACGGTCATCGAGACGGCGGTGAGCACCGCGTGGATGACGTACAGGGCCGGGGCGATGAAGACGAAGGCGAACTCGATCGGCTCGGTGACACCGGTGACGAAGGAGGTCAGCGCCAGCGAGACCATCATGCCGGTGATGGCCTTGCGGCGGTGCGGCTTGGCGGCGTGGGCGATGGCCAGTGCGGCGGCGGGCAGCGCGAACATCATGATCGGGAAGAAGCCGGACATGAACTGGCCGGCGGTCGGGTCGCCGGCGAAGAAGCGCGGGATGTCGCCGTGCACGATGGTGCCGTCGGCCTTGGTGAAGTCACCGGTCTGGAACCAGGCGTAGGAGTTCACGAACTGGTGCATGCCGACCGGCAGCAGACCGCGGTTGACCAGGCCGAAGGCGCCCGCGCCGAGCGCGCCGGCACCGATCAGGGTGTCGTTCAGGCTCTTGATGGCGTCGCCGACCGGGCCCCAGGTCAGGGCGAACAGGACACCGATGCCGGTGCCGACGAAGGCCATCAGGATCGGCACCAGACGGCGGCCGTTGAAGAAGCCGAGCCAGTCGACCAGCTTGGTGCGGTGGTACTTCTGCCACAGCACGGCGGCCAGCAGGCCGATCACGATGCCGCCGAGCACACCCGGGTTCTGGTAGGTCGGGTCGACCCACTTGCCGTCGGCGATGTGGCCCTTGGTGATCGGGAACGCGGTCAGCACGTTCTTGTAGACCAGGAAGCCGACCAGGGCGGCGAGGGCGGTGGAGCCGTCCGCCTTCTTGGCGAAGCCGATCGCGATACCCACCGCGAACAGCAGCGGCAGGTTGTCGAAGACCCCGCTACCGGCGGTGTTGAACACCGCGGCGACCTTGTCCCAGCCGAGGCCGTCCTTGCCGAACACGTCGTCCTGGCCGAGGCGCATCAGCAGACCGGCGGCGGGGAGCACGGCGATGGGCAGCTGGAGGCTGCGGCCGATCTTCTGCAGGCCCTGGAGCAGGTTCTGGCCGAATTTCTTGGCGGGGCTGGGCGTGGCCGGAGCCGTGGCGGGCGCCGGTGCCTGCGCTGACTGACTCATTGGGGTGGGTTCCTAACGGCATGGCGGTCGGGGGAGGGGCACAGGGGGCCGAACCGCGAACTGGTCTACACCACGTGTGGTGTAGACCAGTTTTGTAGCACGGGTGGAGAAGGGGGGGAACCCCGGAAAGCGCCCCTGCCGGGAAGCGCTATGAAATCGAAACCTAGTTGCGGAACGACGATCATGATTACCCGCCGTGATTGGGATTTTGGCTATTTGCGCAACAAAAAGACCCGGCCCCGTCCGGAGGCCCCGCCGAGGCCTCGTCAGGGGTCCGCCGCGGGCCCGGCGGTGCGCGGACGGGGGTCGGGTCGGCGGGGTTCACCGGCGGACGCGACGGTGTCCGGGCGGAGGCGGCCTCCGGAGCTCCGGTGCCCGCTGCCGGGGTCCGGGCCGGGTGCGGTGGGCGGCGGCGAAGGGGCCCACCGGGGTGTCGGACATCACGGACGGCCGGCGGTCGGGAGAAGTCCGGGCCCCACCCCGTCCGGCTTCGGCCAATCCGCGGCTTTCCGACCCCCTCGGCGCATGGTCGGGGCCGGCGGGGAAACGGTGGCGGCCGATTGCCGGCCACCGCCCGGGCCGGGCGGCGGCGGACTTTCCCCACCCCCGCGGTGCCCCCGGCCGGTGGCCCGGCGGCCGGGCGGTGCGGGTCGCCCCGGCCCCGCCCGGCACGGCTGACGGCCCGCCGGGGAATCCCCGGGGCGCATATCGGAATTGTTTTACCGCCCGGGCATTTGGTCCTTTCCGGAAATGTCGAAGGCCTCCGGACCGTCGGGTCCGGAGGCCATTGCGGGTGCTGCCCGGTGACGCTCGGTTTCAGACCTTGGTGACGTCCTCGACCTCGCTCTCGTCCTCCCGCCCGGGTGTTTTCAGATTGAATTTGACGATGATGAACCGGAAGAGCGCGTAGTACACGGCGGCGAAGCAGAGCCCGATCGGGATGATCAGCCACGGCTTGGTGGCCAGCCCCCAGTTGATGACGTAGTCGATCAGGCCGGCCGAGAAGCTGAAGCCGTCGTGCACCCCGAGCCCCCAGGTGACGGCCATCGAGGCGCCGGTCAGCAGCGCGTGCACGCCGTACAGGGCCGGGGCGACGTAGGCGAAGGAGTACTCGAGCGGTTCGGTGACGCCCGTCACGAAGGAGGTCAGGCCGACCGAGAGCATCAGGCCGTAGATCTCCTTGCGGCGGTGCGGTTTCGCCGAGTGCGCGATCGCCAGTGCGGCGGCGGGCAGCGCGAACATCATGATCGGGAAGAATCCGGACTGGAACTGGCCGGCCGTCGGGTCACCCGCCAGGAAGCGCGGGATGTCGCCGTGCGCGATGGTGCCGTCCGGCTTGATGAACTCGCCGAACTGGAACCAGACGAATGTGTTCAGCAGCTGGTGCATGCCGATCAGCAGCAGCGCGCGGTTGAACAGGCCGAAGATGCCGGCGCCGCCCGCGCCCAGGTCGGCCAGGGTCTGGCTGAAGTCGTTGAGCCCGCGGCCGATCGGCGGCCAGACCCAGAGCGCCACGCAGGCGGTGGCCAGGCCCACCACCGCGGTGATCATCGGCACCAGGCGGCGGCCGTTGAAGAAGCCCAGCCAGTCGACCAGCCTGGTGCGGTGGAAGCGGACCCAGAGCCAGGCCGACATCAGGCCGATCAGGATGCCGCCCAGGACGCCCGGGTTCTGGTACGTCGCGGCCGCCGCCTTGGCCGAGCTGTAGTCCACGCACTGGCCGGTCCAGGCGTCGGTGACCAGGACCGTCCCGTTCTTGCAGTTCTCCGGGAACGCGTGCAGGACCTTGTAGTAGACGAGGAAGCCCACCACGGCGGCCAGCGCGGTGGAACCGTCCGCCTTCTTCGCCATGCCGATCGCCACACCGACGCAGAACAGCATCGGCAGGCCGAACGAGGAGTCCAGCAGGGCGCCGCCGGCCGAGGCGAAGACCTTGGCGACGTCGGTCCAGCCGAGGCCGTCCTTGCCGAAGACGTCGGGCTGGCCGAGCCGGTTGAGGATGCCGGCCGCGGGGAGCACCGCCACCGGGAGCTGCAGGGAGCGGCCCATCTTCTGGAGGCCGCCGTAGAAGGTGTGCCACCACACGCGCTGCGGGGCCGTGGCGCCTGCCGAACTCATCCTTCGCCCTCCGAGAGCAGTTGCCGGCCGGTGGCCCCCGGCGGGACCCCCGGGCGGGGATCCGGAACACCCGGGGTCCTTTCTGCGTTCATCGGAGTACACATATATTGGTGTAGACCACTTTGGGACGCAGGCCGCACTCCGGGCACGAGCCCGCTGCTCGTCATCCTCTGGTGGCGGTCGGGACCGTGCGCGCCGGAATGGGCCAAAAGTGGACTAACGTGGCAGATCGGACCGGAGCAGGTGATGCTGGTCGCGCTGCCCGGCGGCGCGACCGCGGCTGAACCCGCGTCAGCACCGGTACCGACCACGCCGGCCACCGGTCGGCGGACACCCCAGTACAGCGCAGGACGGCACCCGGCAGAGCGGCCGGCGGGCCGAGACAGAGGGAGAAATCAGATGGCCAGCAAGGCTGAGAAGATCGTCGCCGGTCTGGGCGGCATCGACAACATCGAAGAGGTCGAGGGCTGCATCACCCGCCTTCGCACCGAGGTCAAGGACGCCTCCCTGGTCAACGAGGCCGCCCTCAAGGCCGCCGGCGCCCACGGCGTCGTCAAGATGGGCACCGCCATCCAGGTCGTCATCGGCACCGACGCCGACCCGATCGCCGCTGACATCGAGGACATGATGTGAGCTGAGCCACCGGGCTCACCCCACCCCCGGCCCGCCGCCCCACCCGGGAACGGCGGGCCGAGGCGCACCCGGGGACGGCGCCGAGCGCAGCCGGGGAGCGGCGCCCAGCCGCACCCCGGCGGGCCGAGGCGCACCCGGAACACCCGCTCCGAGCGACTACGCTCAGTGCCTATGTCACGCATCGACGGCCGCACCCCCGACCAGCTCCGCCCCATCACCATCGAACGGGGCTGGAGCAAGCACGCCGAAGGATCCGTCCTCATCTCCTACGGCGACACCAAGGTGCTGTGCACCGCCAGCGTCACCGAGGGCGTCCCCCGCTGGCGCAAGGGCAGCGGCGAAGGCTGGGTCACCGCCGAGTACTCCATGCTCCCGCGCGCCACCAACACCCGCGGCGACCGCGAGGCCGTCAAGGGCCGCATCGGCGGCCGCACCCACGAGATCAGCCGGCTCATCGGCCGCTCGCTGCGCGCCGTCGTCGACCACCGCGCCCTCGCCGAGAACACCATCGTCCTCGACTGCGACGTCCTCCAGGCCGACGGCGGCACCCGCACCGCCGCCATCACCGGCGCCTACGTCGCCCTCGCCGACGCGGTCGCCTGGGCCCGCGACCGCAAGCTCCTGCGCGCCAAGGGCCAGCCCATCACCGGCGGCGTCAGCGCCGTCAGCGTCGGCATCATCGACGGCGTCCCGATGCTCGACCTCCAGTACGAGGAGGACGTCCGCGCCGAGACCGACATGAACATCGTCTGCACCTCCGACGGCCGCTTCGTCGAGGTCCAGGGCACCGCCGAGGGCGCCCCCTTCGACCGCGCCCTGCTCGACCGCCTGCTCGACCTCGGCACCCTGGGCTGCGCCGAGCTCGACGAGATCCAGCGCAAGGCCCTGGAGGCCTGAACCGGTTCGGCCCACGGCGCCGTGGACCCGGATGTACCCGCAGCCGTACGGGCCGCTGTACACGCCGGGCCCGAAGCCCGTACGGTTCCCGCAGCACCCCTGCTGCGGGAACCGCGCACCCCCCGGCGCGCGTCCCGTCCCACGGAACCCGCGCGCCCCACAGGAGGACCGGATGCCGTCCAGCATCGCCCGCCCCGCCGCCCTCGCCGTGGCCGGCCTGATCGCCATCCTCCCGCTCAGCATGGTCAGTTGCTCTGCGGCCCAGAAGGCGATCGACTGCGGCAGCACGGCGGTCAGGATCACCGGTGACCTCGCCGACGTCACCAGCGCCTACGGCAACGCGAGCAACGACTCGGCGGCCGCCGGGAAGGCGCTGGAGAAGCTCAGGACCGACCTCAACCAGGTCGGCAAGAACTCCAAGAACACCGACGTCGCCAAGGCCGTCGCCGACCTGCAGAAGCAGGCCGACAAGGTCCAGCAGGCCGTCGACAAGAAGGAGGTCCCCGACCTCAAGCCGCTCGGCGACGCGGCCGGCAACCTCACCTCGGTCTGCACCGGCTGACGCCGGGACGGCTGCCGATAGGGTGGGCGATATGTCCACCCGATTGATCCTCGCCACCCGTAACCAGCACAAGGTCGCCGAACTCCGCGCCATCCTCGGCGAGGCCGGCCTGGACGTCGAACTCGTCGGCGCCGACGCCTACCCCGAGATCCCGGACGTCCCGGAGACCGGCGTCACCTTCGCGGAGAACGCGCTCCTCAAGGCTCACGCCCTCGCCCGCGCCACCGGCCTGCCCGCCGTCGCCGACGACTCCGGCCTCTGCGTCGACGTCCTGAACGGCGCCCCCGGCATCTTCTCCGCCCGCTGGGCCGGCAAGCACGGCGACGACCGCGCCAACCTCGACCTGCTGCTCGCCCAGCTCTCCGACATCTCCGACCCGCACCGCGGCGCCCACTTCTTCTGCGCCGCCGCCCTCGCCCTCCCCGACGGCACCGAGCGCGTCGTCGAGGGCCGCCTCCTCGGCACCCTGCGCACCGCCCCCTCCGGCGACGGCGGCTTCGGCTACGACCCGATCCTCCAGCCCCTCGGCGAGACCCGCACCTGCGCCGAACTCACCCCCGCCGAGAAGAACGCCATCAGCCACCGCGGCCTGGCCTTCCGCGGCCTCGCCCCGGTCGTCAAGGACCTCCTGGGCTGACGGCCGGTCGGAGAGCGCCGAAGGCCCGCCTCGGATCATTCCGGGGCGGGCCTTCGAATCTAAGGCTAGTGCGGCCTGAGGGACTTGAACCCTCACGGGATTTCTCCCACGGGCACCTAAAACCCGGGCGTCTGCCGATTCCGCCAAGGCCGCATGGCCTCTAGTCTAGGGCTTCGCCCGTGCCGGGGCACCGTCCTTTCCGGTGCGGCACCGTCCCGGATGCGGGCGGGCGGTGGTGTCGAGGGGGTCGGCGGCGGGTTCGGCGGCGGGTTCAGTGGGGGCGTTCGGTCGCGGGGTGACGGGGTTTCGGCCAAGGGGTGACTTGTTGCCGTCGGTGGGGTGACCGGCGGGGTTGGGGATTTGATTACCAATTGGTACAGACCTATTGACCTATGTGGTTCAGACCACATAGCTTCGGCGCCAATTGCAATCCCCCCACGTGCGTGCTCCCCCACAGGCACGCGCCGACACTCTCTCCCGGAGGACCGAGTGTTGATCCGAAACACGGCGGAGCGGCGTCCCACCGCCGCACTCCGCCGCAAGAGCCCTGCTGCCCGGGCGGGCGCGGTCGCGCTGGCGGCGGCCGGTCTGGCCGGTCTGCTGCTGTCGACGCTGGGCGCGGTGCCCTCGCAGGCGTCCGCGACCGTCGACAACGGGGCCTGTCGCCCCGACGGCCTGTACCAGACGCCCGGGGTGGACGTCCCGTACTGCTCGGTCTACGACACCGGCGGCCGCGAGAAGATGGGCGCGGACCACCAGCGCCGCATCATCGGCTACTTCACCGGCTGGCGCACCGGCAAGAACGGCGACCAGCCCTACCTGGTGAACGACATCCCCTGGGACAAGGTCACCCACCTCAACTACGCGTTCGGCCACGTCGGCGGTGACAACAAGCTCTCCGTCGGCACCGACGGCCCGACCAACGAGGCCACCGGGATCTCCTTCCCGGGCGTGCCCGGCGCCGAGCTGGACCCGACGCTGCCCTACAAGGGCCACTTCAATCTGCTGACGAAGTTCAAGAAGCAGTACCCGAACGTCAAGACCCTGATCTCGGTGGGCGGTTGGACCGAGACCGGCGGCTACTTCGGGGACGACGGCAAGCGCGTCAACTCCGGCGGCTTCTACTCGATGACCGTCAACCCGGACGGCAGCGTCAACCAGGCCGGCATCGACACCTTCGCCGCCTCGTCCGTCGACTTCATCCGCAAGTACGGTTTCAACGGCGTCGACGTCGACTACGAGTACCCGACCTCGATGAAGGACGCCGGCAACCCGCTGGACTGGCAGCTCGCCAACTCCAAGCGCGGCTCGCTGGCGAAGGGCTACGCGGCGCTGATGAAGACGCTGCGCGAGAACCTGGACCGGGCCGGCGCCGCCGACGGCAGGCACTACCTGCTGTCGGTCGCGGCCCCGTCGTCCGGCTACCTGCTGCGCGGCATGGAGACCTTCCAGGTGGCGCAGTACCTGGACTACGTCAACATCATGTCGTACGACCTGCACGGCGCCTGGAACAAGTACGTCGGCCCGAACGCCTCGCTGTTCGACGACGGCAAGGACGGCGAGCTGGCGGCGGCCAACGTGTACGGCACCGGCCAGTACGGCGGCATCGGCTACCTGAACGCCGACTGGTCGTACCACTACTTCCGCGGTGCGATGCCGGGCGGCCGGATCAACGTCGGCCTGCCGTACTACACCCGGGGCTTCAAGAACGTCACGGGCGGCACCAACGGCCTCTGGGGCACCGCGGCGGCGACCACCTGCCCGGTCGGTTCCGGCCTGACCTCCTGCGGTGACGGCGCGGTCGGCATCGACAACATCTGGAACGACAAGGACGACGCGGGCAAGGAGTCCCCGGCCGGGTCGAACCCGATGTGGCACGCGAAGAACCTGGAGAAGGGCATCCTGCCCGACTACCTGGCCAAGTACGGCGTGAAGGACACCGCGCTGCAGGGCACCTACGCCCGCAACTACAGCAGCAGCCTGGTGGCGCCGTGGCTGTGGAACGACACCAAGAAGGTGTTCCTCTCCACCGAGGACGAGCAGTCGGTGGGTGCCAAGGCGGACTACATCGTCAACCAGGGCGCCGGCGGCGCGATGATCTGGGAGCTCGCGGGCGACTACAAGTGGGACGCGAGCGCCAACGGCGGCAAGGGCGAGTACGTGCCGGGTTCGACGCTGACCTCGCTGATGTACGACAAGTTCAAGGCGGCCACGCCGTACGGCGCGACCCGTTCGACGGTCTCGCTGCCGCAGCAGACCCTGCCGATCGACGTGTCGTTCACCAACTTCGCGCTGGGTGACTCGAACTACCCGATCAACCCGAAGATCCACATCGTCAACAACTCGACGACGACCCTGCCGGGCGGTACCGAGTTCCAGTTCGACTACAGCAACTCGGCTCCGGGCAACGCCAAGGACCAGTCAGGTTTCGGCCTCCAGGTCATCCGGCAGGACAACCCCGGTCCGGGCAACGTGGGCGGCCTGAAGGGCACCTACAACCGGGTGTCGGTCAAGCTGCCGGGCTGGCAGTCGCTGGCTCCGGGCGCCTCGGTGGACCTGGACTTCGTCTACTACCTGCCGGTCTCGACCCCGTCGAACTGGACGGTCAACGTGAACGGCACGCTGTACGGGCTCAAGGGCGACCTGACCCGGGGCACGGTGGACGGCGGCACGCCGACCCCGACCCCGACCCCGACGCCGACCGCGACCGTCACCGCTTCGCCGACCGCGACCGCCTCCCCGACGGCGACCGCCTCGCCCACCGCCACGGCCTCGCCGACCGCGACGGCCACCGCGACCGCCACCCCGACGACGGGGGCCTGCACGGCCGCCCCGAGCTGGGACGCGGGCACCACCTACGCGGCCACCACCAAGGTGTCGTGGAAGGGCCACTACTACCAGAACAAGTGGTGGACCAAGGGCGACGACCCCGCGGCCAGCGGCTCGTGGGGCGTCTGGAGCGACCTCGGGGCCTGCTGACGGCGCCCTGAGGTGAGAGACGGCGGTGGCGGTGCACCCGGTCGGGGGGTGTGCCGCCACCGCTTCGTTCAGCGAGGCACCGGGAGAGCGAGGTGCCGGGCCGTCGAGCGCCAGGCCTTCGAGCGTCAGGCCGTCTCGACCTTGAGGTCGCGCAGCAGCTTGGCGACGTGCCCGGTGGCCTTCACGTTGTACAGTGCGCGCTCGACCTTGCCCTGCTCGTCCACGATCACGGTGGAGCGGATCACGCCGACGTAGGTGCGGCCGTAGTTCTGCTTCTCGCCGTAGGCGCCGTAGGCCTCCAGCACCTGGTGGTCCGGGTCGGACACCAGGGTGACCTTGAGGTTCTCGGCCTCGCGGAACTTGCCGAGCTTCTCCGGCTTGTCCGGGGAGATGCCGATGACGTCGTAGCCGGCGCCGGCGAGGACCTCCAGGTTGTCGGTGAAGTCGCAGGCCTGCTTGGTGCAGCCGGGGGTGAGCGCGGCCGGGTAGAAGTAGACGATGACCTTGCGGCCCAGGTGGTCGGCGAGGGACACCTGGTTGCCGTCGGCGTCGGACAGGCTGAAGGCGGGCGCGGTGTCGCCGGGCTGGAGACGCTCACTCACGGGTAAATCTCCTGTTGCTGGGGCGGGCGGTCATAGCACGGCAAACTTACCCCCGATGGTGGGTGGGGTCGCGCGGCCCTGCTCGGCAACTGACAGACTGGGTCAGTCGCACAGGACAACATCAGCAAGTGAATGGGGTGGCCCGAGTGGGCGAGGCGAGCACGAAGGACAAGTCGGCGCGGACGACCGCCCAGATCGAGGCGGACATCTCCCGGACCCGCACCCAGCTGGCGGCCACCCTGGACGAGCTGGCCGTGCGCGTCCACCCGAGCACGATCAGCGCCCAGGTGAAGGCGAAGGCCGTGGCCGCCGTCGAGGAGAAGGCCGGCCGGGCGTACGTGGCCGCCAACGGCGTGGTGGAGAAGGTGCGGGCGCAGTTCGTGGACGAGAAGGGGCAGCCGCGCACGGAGCGGATCGTCCCGGCCGCGCTGGTCGGCGTGGGCGTGCTGCTGCTGGTGGCTTCCGCCCGGAAGCGCCGCAAGGGCTGAACGGGCACGGGGTGAGGGCCGGGCGCGGGAGGCGTCCGGCCTTCGGTGTGCCCGGGCCCGGGAGGTGCGCCCGGCTCTGGGGGGTGTGCCCGGGCCCGGGTGCGTGTCCGGCCCCGCGGGCGCCGCGGCTTCCCGCATGCCGGGCCAGCGTCACGCCGCGCGCCCGGGGGCGGTACCTTCGGGATCGTGAGTACGAACGACGAACCGACCCCGCAGGCCTCCTCCGCCGCACCCGAGTACGAGGCGGCGCGGCACGACCGGCTGGGCGAGAAGCTGCCGATCCGGATGCTGCACGACCGCGTGCTGGTGCGGATCGAGGGCAGCGAGGGCGAGCGCCGCTCGACCGGCGGCATCCTGATCCCCGCGACCGCGGAGCTGTCCAAGCGCTGCACCTGGGCGGAGGCCGTCGCGGTGGGCCAGAGCGTCCGCTCGGTGGAGCCGGGCGACCGGGTGCTGTACGACCCGGAGGACAAGCTGGAGGTCGAGGTCCGCGGCGCCACCTACGTGCTGCTGCGCGAGCGTGACCTGCACGCGGTGGCGGCGACCCGCTTCGGCGACACGGAGGGCTCGACCGGGCTCTACCTCTGAACCTCTGAGCACGGACGTGGCGTGAGCCGGTCGGGGCGGTGCCCCGGCCGGCTCCTTGCGTCCGGGCCTGTCGGTGGTGGGGGCTAGGGTCCGGGCATGACGAGGCGTGTGCCGGTGATCGGCGAGGGTGAGCGGCGGGCCCGGGTGGGGCGGCGGCAGTTGCTGGCGCCGTCGGTGCGGGTGGCGCGGGTGGAGCAGGTGGCGGACGCGCTGGTGGGGCTGCACGCGTCGGACCCGGCGACGGTGTACCTGTCGGCGTGCGCGCGGCTGGTGGAGCCGTCGGTGGCGGAGGTGGACCGGGCGCTGTACGAGGACGTCACGCTGGTGAAGCTGCTGTCGATGCGGCGGACGCTGTTCGCGGTGACGGAGGGCTTCGCGCCGCACGTGAGTTCGTCGACGGCGCGGGCGATCGCGGCGAGGGAGCGGGCGACGCTGCTCAAGCACCTGCGGGACCACGCGGACGGCTGGGACGAGGCGCGGCTGGCCGGGGCGGAGCGCGCGGTGCTGGCCGCCGTGGCCCGGCGCGGCGAGGCGACGACGAAGGAACTCGGCGACGACGTGCCGGAGTTGCGCGAGACGATGCTGATGTCGGCGGGCAAGCCGTACGAGAACCGGCAGAGCGTGGGCAGTCGGCTGCTGCGGCTGCTGGCCGCGGACGGGCACGTGCGGCGGGGCCGCCCGCGCGGGTCGTGGCTGAGCAACGTCTATCCGTGGGCGCCGGTGCCGCAGTGGCCGGAGGCGCCGGTGCGGGAGGCGAAGGCGGAGGTGGTGCGGCGCTGGCTGGCCGGGTACGGCCCGGCGACCGTCGAGGACGTGAAGTGGTGGACGGGCTGGACGCTGGGGGACACCCGCCGGGCGCTGGCGGACGTGGGCGCCGAGGACGTGGAGCTGGCGGGCGGGGCGGCGGCGCTGGTGCTGCCGGGGGACGCCGGGCCGGTGGCGGAGCCGGAGCCGTGGGCGGCGCTGCTGCCGGGGCTGGATCCGACGGTGATGGGCTGGCGGGGGCGGGACTGGTACCTGCGGCCGGAGGACGTGCCGGCGCTGTTCGACCGGGCGGGCAACGCCGGGCCGACGGTGTGGTGGTGCGGCCGGGTGGTGGGCGGCTGGGCGCAGCGGCCGGACGGTGAGGTGGTGTGGCGGCTGTTCGGTGATGTGGGGGCGGAGGCCGGGGCGGCGATCGCGGCGGAGGCGGCGCGCCTGGCGGGCTGGTTGGGGGATGTGCGGGTGACGCCGCGGTTCCGGTCGCCGTTGGAGCGGGAGTTGGTGGCGGGGTAGTTCACCGGCCGGCGGGGTGGTTCACCGCTCGGGGGGGGGCACCGCTCAGGGGGTTGCTCACTGGGCGGGAGGGGTGGCTCGCTGGGCCGGTGGTGTCGCGCTCGTCGCCGGGTTGGTGGCGGCGCCGGTGGTGCTGGGTGGCGTGGTCGGGTGGGTGGGCCGGGTCTGGGTGGGTCGGGGGGTGGGGCTGGACTGCTCCTGGGTGGCGGTGGGCTGGGGTGCCTGCGGGCTGGGCTGTTCCTGGGTGGTGGTGGGCTGCGGGGCGGGCGCGCTGGGGGCGTGGGTGGGGGTGTCGGGCACGGGGGTGCTGCTGGGGGGTTCCTCGCTGCTGCCGCCGCCGGTGGTGGGGGCGGTGGCGGTGGGGCTGGGGGTGGTGGTGGCGCTGCTGCTGGGGCTGAATCCGGGGGCGGGGGTGTCGCGGCCGGTCTGGAGGTCGAACTGCTGGGTGGCGGTGCCGTCGAGGGCGGCGCTCATGTAGGCGGTCCAGATCCGGGTGGGGAAGGTGCCGCCGTTGATCCGGGCGAGTCCCGCGGTGCCGGCCAGTGGTTCCTTGGCGTGGGTCTTCGGGTTCTCGCGGAACAGGCCGACGGTGGTGGCGAGTTCGGGGGTGTAGCCGGCGAACCAGGCGGAGAGGTTGGAGTCGGTGGTGCCGGTCTTGCCGGCGGCGGGGCGGCCGAGGTCGAGGGCGGCGGCGCCGGTGCCGCGGGGGCCGATGACGTCGCGCAGGACGTCGGTGACGGTGTCGGCGTAGGGCCGGTCGATGGCGTCGACGGGGGTGTGGTCGGGCATCTTGGGGGCGTCGACGGCGCCGCCGGTGTGGACGCGTGCGAGCTTGAGGACGGACCACGGGGCGTTCGCCTGGCCGTGGTTGGCGAGGGTGGCGTAGGCGCCGGCCAGGTCGAGGGCGCTGGGGGTGGCGGTGCCGAGGGTCATCGAGGTGTTGGCCGGGTCCATGCCGCGGACGCTGTCGGGGATGCCGAGTTTGACGGCGGTGTCGCGGACGCGGGCGAGGCCGGCGTCGACGCCCTCCTGCGCGTACACGGAGTTGACGGACTTCACCATGGCGTAGCGCAGGGTGATGTTGCCGTAGTCGACGTCGTCCTCGTTGGGCGGCGCGTAGGGGGTGGGGCCGCCGGTGACGGGGCGTTCGCTGGTGCCGTCGTAGCGGGTGTCGGGGGTGATCTGCCGGCCGTCGAGGGTGTGCTGGGCGATGAGGCCGGCGGCGAGGTCGACGGGTTTGAAGGTGGAGCCGATCTGGTTGTCCTGGCGCAGGGCGTCGTTGTAGGGCTGTTTGGCGTAGTCGGGGCCGCCGTAGACGGCGACGACGCGGCCGGTGGCGGCTTCGACGGAGGCGCCGGCGACCCGGACGTCGGTGTCGGTGGCGGGGCGGCGCCGGGGGTCGAGTTCGTCGGTGAGTTCGTCCTGGACGGCCTGGTGGAAGGCGTCCTGCTTGGGCTTGTCGAAGGTGGTGGTGATGCGCCAGCCGCCGGCCTTGAGGGTGGCGGTGTCGATGATGCCGGCGGAGACGAGGTAGTCGTCGGCGACGCCGACGAGGTAGCCGGCCTGGCCGGAGAGGCCGGTGGCGGGCTGGGGGTCGATCGGTTCGGGGAAGGTGGTGGCGGTGCGTTCGGCGTCGGTGAGGAAGCCGAGTTGGACCATGCCGTCGAGGGTGTAGTGCCAGCGGGCGATGGCCTTCTCGCGGTTGGCGGGGGTGGCGGTCTTGACGTCGTAGCTGCTGGGGGCCTGGAGGAGGGAGGCGAGGTAGGCGCCCTGGGCGAGGGTGAGGGCGGAGACGTCGACGCCGTAGTAGGCGTGGGCGGCGCTCTGGATGCCGTAGGCGCCGCGGCCGAAGTAGCTGCTGTTGAGGTAGCCGGCGAGGATCTCGGGCTTGTCGCGCTGTTGGTCGACCTTGAGGGCGATGAAGAGTTCGCGGCCCTTGCGTTCGATGGTCTTGTCCTGCGTCAGGTAGTAGTTCTTGACGTACTGCTGGGTGATGGTGGAGCCGCCCTGCGTGCCCTTGCCGGTGAGGGTGTTCCAGCCGGCCCGGAGCATGCCTTTGAGGTCGATGCCGCGGTTGCGGTAGAAGGTGCGGTCCTCGGCGGAGACGACGGCGTGCTGGGTCTGCGGGGGGATCTGGTCGATGGTGACGTCGGTGCGGTTGACGGCGCCGGTGCGGGCGATCTCGGTGGTGTCGTCGGCGTAGAGGTAGATGTTGTTCTGGGCGACGGCGTGGGCGTTGGGATCGGGCACCGGGACGATGACGTAGAGCACGGCGAAGGCGCCGACGGTGAGCAGGAGCGCGGCGGTGAGGGCGCCGAGCGTGATGCGCCAGGTGGGCAGGAGCCGGCGCCAGCGGGGGAGGGCTCGGCGGGCCGCGCGGCGGGCGGCTCGTTTGGCCTGGCGTCGGGTGCTCAAGGTCATGCCGCGATTATGTGCTATTTGATGGCCGATCAGGGGTTGGTCGGGGGGTTGGCGTGCTCGGGGAAACCGGGTGCGGCGGCTGGTCCTCGGCGCTACGGTGAAAGGTGCAAACCAGGTAGCGCCTCACGTGGCGCACTCGCATAGCGCACCCAGTTCCGTCAGCTCCGCGCGTTCGGCCCGGTACCCCCGGGTGCGGCCGGTCGGAGCCGCTGGGGTGTGCGCGGACGTCGGCGGGCATCCACCTGCCCGTATTTGTCGACAAGGAGACAATATGCTGAATCTCGCGCCCCCGGAGACGCGGACCGCACGCCCTCCTGATCCCACCGGGCCGCTCCCCGTCCTCGGGCTCTACGCGGCCGTCGCCCGCGGCGCCTTCCGCCGCTACTCCACCTACCGGGCCGCCACCGTGGCCGGCACCTTCACCAACACCGTCTTCGGCATCATCCTGGCCTCCTCCTTCCTCGCCCTCTGGCAGGCCCGCCCCAGCCTCGGCGGCTACGACCAGAGCCAGGCCGTCACCTACATCTGGGTCAGCCAGGCCCTGCTGGTCACCGTCGCGGTGTGGGGCGGCGGCTTCCAGGACGACCTCCAGGACCGCTTCCGCAGCGGGGACATCGCCGTCGACCTCTACCGCCCGGTCGACTTCCAGGGCTGGTGGCTGGCCACCGACCTCGGCCGGGCCGCCTTCCAACTGCTGGTCCGTGGCACCGTGCCGCTGCTGGTCGGCGCCCTGGTGTTCCGCACCCGGATGCCCGAGCAGCCGCTGACCTGGGCGGTCTTCCTGCTCTCGGTGCTGCTCGCGCTGGTGGTCAGCTTCGGGCTGCGCTTCCTGGTCTCGATCACCGGCTTCTGGCTGCACGACTCGGACGGGGTGCGCTCGGTGATGCTGGTGGTCTCGATGTTCTTCTCCGGGATGCTGCTGCCGATCGTGCTCTTCCCCGGCCTGCTCGGCGACCTCGCCGCGGTGCTGCCCTGGGCGGCGCTGGTGAAGGTGCCGACCGACGTCTTCCTGGAGCGCTCGACCGGCGCCGGCCTGCTCGGCGCGCTCGGCTTCCAGCTCGCCTGGGCCGTCGCCCTGCTCGCCGCGGGCCGGGGCGCCCAGTGGCTGGCGACCCGCAAGGTGGTGGTGCAGGGTGGCTGAGCCGATCGTGCCCCGCACCGCGTGGGCGGTCCGCTCCTGGTGGCTGTGCGCCCGGATGTGGATGCGCTCGATGATGGCCTACCGGGCCTCCTTCGCCCTGAACCTGGTGGCCAGCCTGGCCACGCACTCGCTGGACTTCGTCGTCCTGGTGCTGATGTTCCGGCACACCGACCAGCTGGGCGGCTGGCGACTGCCGGAGATCGCCTTCCTCTACGGCACCGCGACCTTCGCCCTCGGCGTGGCCAATCTGCTGGTCGGCTCGGTCGAGGGCCTCGGCGTGCGGATCGTCAACGGATCGCTGGACACCATGCTGATCCGGCCCGCGCCCGCGCTCGCCCAACTGTGCGCCGAACGCTTCTCGCTGCGCCGGCTCGGCCGCCCCATCCAGGCCCTGGCGGTGCTCGCCTGGTCACTGGCCACCCTGGACGTCCACTGGACCTGGGACCGCGTGCTGCTGGTGCCCGCCCTGCTGGTCTGCGGCAGCGTCATCTTCGGTGCGATCTACGTCGGCGGCGCGACCGTGCAGTTCTGGTGGGGCGAGTCCAAGGAGATCCAGAACTCCTTCACCTACGGCGGCGCGACCCTGCTGCACTACCCGCCGACCATCTTCGCCAAGGAACTGGTGGCCGGCGTGGTCTTCGGCGTCCCGCTGGCCTTCGTCAACTGGCTGCCCGCCCTGCACGTCCTCGGCCGGCCCGACCCGCTCGGCCTGCCCACCGCCTTCCAGTACGCCTCCCCGCTCGCCGCCGCGCTCTGCGTCGCCGCCGCCGGGCTCGCCTGGCGGGCCGGGCTGCGCGCCTACCGCGGCACCGGCAGCTGAAGCTACCGAGGCACCGGCAGCCGAACCCCCCTCCTACGCAAGGAACCCCCATGGCACTGATCGAACTCGAGGACGTCCGCCGCACCTTCACCGTACGGGTCCGCACCGGCCGCTTCAGCCGGGTCAGGCGCGAGGTGCGCGCGGTGGACGGGCTGAGCTTCACCGTCGAGGCCGGCGAGTGCGTCGGCTACATCGGCCCCAACGGCGCCGGCAAGTCGACCACCATCAAGATGCTCACCGGCATCCTCGTGCCCAGCGGCGGGCGGCTGCGCGTCGCCGGAGCGGACCCGGCCCGCGAACGCGTCGCGCTGGCCCGCCGGATCGGCGTCGTCTTCGGCCAGCGCACCACGCTCTGGTGGGACCTCCCGCTCCGCGACTCCTTCGAACTCGCCCGCCGGATCTACCGCATCCCCGACCGCCGATATCGCGAGAACCTCGCCCGCTGCGTCGAACTGCTCGACCTGGAAGGACTGCTGGACACCCCCGTCCGCCAGCTCTCGCTCGGCCAGCGGATGCGCGGCGACCTCGCGGCGGCGCTGCTGCACGACCCGCAGGTGCTCTACCTGGACGAGCCGACCATCGGCCTGGACGTGGTCAGCAAGGGGAAGGTGCGCGAGTTCCTGCGCGAGGTGAACCGGGACCGGGGCACCACCGTGCTGCTCACCACGCACGACCTGACCGACATCGAGCAGCTCTGCGGCCGGGTGATGGTGATCGACCACGGCCGGGTCGTCTACGACGGCGGGCTGGACGGCCTGCACGCCACCGGGCGCAGCGAGCGCACCCTGGTGGTCGACCTGGCCGAGGCCAGGCCCGAGATCGAGGTGGACGGGGCCCGGGTGGTGAAGGTCGAGGGGCCCCGGCAGTGGCTGGCCTTCCCGGCGCAGCAGAGCGCCGCGCCGATCGTGGCGGCGGTGGCCGCGCGCTATCCGCTGGTGGACCTGTCGGTGCGCGAGCCGGCGATCGAGGACGTGATCGCGCGGATGTACACGGAGGCGGCGATCGGCTGAGCCTCCTGGACGGCCGGGACGGCCTGGACGCCTTGGACGCCTTGGACGCCCTGAAACGTCCGTTCGGGCGCTGTCACCCGTCCGGGGAGGGCACGTGACTCCCCGGCGGGCAGCCGAGTTGACGTTGCATCGCTCGGCGAACAGCACACCGGAGGGCAGCGCTTCTCGATGACCGGACCCGATGTGACCGTGGTGGTCGCGGTCTACAACACCATGCCCTACCTCACCGCCTGCCTGGACTCGCTGGTCGGGCAGACCCTGGCGCCCGGGCGGCTGGAGGTGGTGGTCGTCGACGACGGCTCCACGGACGGCGGCGAGGCCGTCCTGGACGACTACGCCGCCCGCCACCCCGGGCTGTTCCGGGTGGTGCACCAGCCCAACTCGGGCGGCCCGGCGGCCCCCACGAACCGGGGCCTGGCGCTGGCCCGCGGCCGCTACGTGCTGTTCCTCGGCGCGGACGACTGGCTCGGCGCCGAGGCGCTGGAGCGGCTGGTCACGGCGGCCGACGCCTGGGGTTCGGACGTGCTGGTGCCCAAGCAGGTCGGGGTGAACGGGCGGCTGGTGCCGCAGGGGATCTTCCACGCCAACGCCGAGTCCGTCGGTTTCACCGACTCGGCGCTGGCCTGGGCGCTGTCCGACACCAAGCTGTTCCGGATGGACCTCGTCCGGCGCCACGGGCTGCGCCGCGACGAGGAGCTGAAGGTCTTCTCGGACCAGCCGTTCACCCTGGAGGCCTGCCTGCGGGCGGGCCGGGTGTCCGTCCTCGCCGACTACGACTGCTACTTCCTGGTGCTGCGCGAGGACTTGGGCAACGTCACCCAGCGGGCCGGGGTGCTGGACCGGCTGCGCGGGATCGCGGCGTTGCAGCAGGTCGCCGCCGATCTGGCCGCGCCCGGAGGGGAGTTGGACGCGATCCGGGCCCGCAGCTTCGCCTGGGACGTGCCGCGGCTGCTCCAGGACGACTTCCTGCTGCTCGACGACGCCGTCCAGGAGCAGGTCTGCGCCGAGGTCGGCCGGCTGATCGAGCGCTTCGACGCCCGCGCGGTCTACCCGCGGCTGCCCGTCGCCGAGCGGCTGCGGCTCGAACTCGCCGCCGCCGTCCGGCCGGAGGCGCTGCGGGACCTGATCCGGTACGAGGCCGCGCACGGCGACCCGCCGGTGGTCGTCGACGGGCGGCGGCACTACGCGGGCTACCCGGCGTTCCGGGACGCCCGGCTGGGGCTGCCGGACGAGCTGTTCCTGCTGGGCGAGGAGCCGGTGCGGCTGCCACCGGAGGTCCCGCCGCTCAACCTGGCCCAGCAGCTGTGGCGCGGCGCCGTGCCGGCCCAGCTGCGGCGCGGGCTGCGGCGCTACCCGGTGTGGCGCCGGCTCGCCAACACGGTGAACGGGGGCCGGGGGTGAGCGGGGGCCCCGGAGGCCGGGGCCGCCGGAGGCTGGGGGCCCCGGAGGAAAGGGGACACGAGGATGAACGGGGTGCGGGGATGAACGGGGTGCGGGGATGAGCCGGACGATGGACGTGTGCGTGGTCGGGCTGGGCAAGCTGGGCCTGCCGCTGGCCGTGCAGTTCGCGCTGAAGGGTCACCGGGTGACGGGGGCGGACATCGCTCCCGGGGTCGTCCGCAGCGTCAACCAGGGCGTGCCGCCGTTCCCCCGGGAGGCGGGTTTGGACGAGGCCCTGAAGCAGGTGGTCGCCGAGGGGCGGCTGCGGGCCACCACCGACACCACGGCCGCCGTCGCCGCCGCCGAGGCCGTGGTGCTGGTCGTCCCGCTGGTCACCGCCGCCGACGGCACCCCGGACTTCGGCCTGCTCGACGCGGCCACCGACGCCGTCGCCGCCGGGCTGCGCCGGGGCACCCTGGTCAGCTACGAGACCACCCTGCCGGTCGGCGTCACCCGGGGCCGCTGGGCGCCCCGGCTGGCGGCCGGCTCCGGGCTGGCCGCCGGGGCGGACTTCGCGCTGGTGTTCAGCCCGGAGCGGGTCCGCACCGGGCGGGTCTTCGCCGACCTGCGGCGCTACCCCAAGCTGGTCGGCGGCGTGGACGCGGCCTCGACCCGGCGCGGCGCCGAGTTCTACCGGGCCGCGCTGGACTTCGACCCGCGTCCCGACCTGCCCCGGCCCAACGGCGTCTGGGAGCTGGCCTCGGTGGAGGCGGCGGAGTTCGCCAAGCTCGCCGAGACCACCTACCGGGACGTCAACATCGCGCTGGCCAACCAGTTCGCCCGGTACGCCGACCGGGTCGGGGTGGACTTCGCGGAGATCGCCGACGCGTGCAACTCGCAGCCGTACAGCCACCTGCACCGGCCCGGCATCGCGGTCGGCGGGCACTGCATCCCGGTGTACCCGCGGCTGTACCTGTGGAACGACCCGGGCGCGACGGTCGTGCGGGCCGCCCGGGAGGCCAACCTGGAGATGCCCGGGTACGCGGTCGGGGTGCTGGACGGCGCGCTGGCGGGCGGGATCGCCGGGCAGGGCGTGCTGGTGCTCGGGGCGGCGTACCGGGGCGGGGTCAAGGAGACGGCGTACTCCGGGGTGTTCCCGCTGGTCGAGGCGGTGCGGGCGGCGGGGGCGCGGCCGTACGTCAGCGATCCGCTGTACCGGGGCGGGGAACTGGCGGCGCTCGGGCTGCCCCCGTACGACGGGGAGCCGGTGGTGGCGGCGGTGCTCCAGGCGGACCACCCGGAGTACCGGGAGCTGGCGCCGGAGGACCTGCCGGGGGTGCGGGTGCTGCTGGACGGGCGGCGGTGCACGGATCCGGCGGCGTGGGCGGTCGAGGGGGTGCGGCGGATCGTGCTGGGCGGGGCGTGATCGTGCTGGGCGGAGCCCGAGGGGGTGCGGTTTCAGGCTCTGACGGGCGTGCGGGCGCCGCGTCGGCGGGCACGGTGGACCGCACACGGCGTGAGGGGGCGGGTACGGGGCGTGCGCCCAGCTGCGCGCGAGGCGTGCCCGGGCGCGCAACCAGGCGCGTGATCGCGGGGCGCGCCCTCGCCCGCGCCGGGCAGCGGGCAGACTGGCGGGGTGAGTGACGAAGCCTTCAGCGGTACGGGCCCCGGGGTCCGGTTCACCGCCGCCGACGAGCAGAAGAGACATGGCGTCCGCCGGATGAAGACCATCGCGACCGGCCTGCTGGCCTTCGCGAGCCTGGTCTTCGCCCTCGCCACCTGGGCCAAGGCGGCCGGCGCCGGCGCCTGGGCCGGGTACGTGGCGGCGGCCGCCGAGGCGGGCATGGTCGGCGCGCTGGCCGACTGGTTCGCGGTGACGGCGCTGTTCCGCCGCCCGTTCGGCCTGCCGATCCCGCACACCGCGATCATCCCGACCAAGAAGGACGCCTTCGGGCGCTCGCTCGGCGACTTCGTCGGCGACAACTTCCTCTCCGGCCACGTGGTGCGCGGGCGCCTCGCGGCGCTGGGCATCGCCCGGCGGCTGGGGGAGTGGCTGGCCGCGCCGGGCAGCGCCGAGCGGGTCACCAAGGAGGCCTCGGCGGCGCTGCGCGGGGTGCTCGCGGTGCTCCGGGACGACGACGTGCAGGCGGTCGTCGCCGAGGCGGTGACCAGGCGTGCGGCGGCCACCTCGGTGGCCGAGCCGATGGGCCGGATGCTGGGCAAGGTGGTCGCGGACGGCGGGCACCACGGCGTGGTCGACCTGGTGGCCGTCCGGGCGCACGGCTGGCTGACCGCCAACCACGAGGAGGTGGTCCAGCGGGTCACCCAGAAGACCCCGGGCTGGACGCCCAAGTTCCTCGACCACCAGGTCGGCGAGCGGGTCTACAAGGAGCTGATGCGGTTCGTCACCGACATCCGGGACGACCCGGACCACCCGGCCCGCGGTGCCATCGACAACTTCCTCGCCGACTTCGCGACCGAACTGCAGACCGACCCGGAGACCATCGCCCGGGTGGAGCGGGCCAAGGTGGAACTGCTGGCCCGGCCCGAGGTGCAGGACCTGATCGCCTCCACCTGGGCGGCCGTCCGCACCCTGGTGGTGAACGCGGCCGGAGACGAGGACAGCGAACTGCGCCGGCGCATCCGCGAGGGCGTGGGCAGCTTCGGTGCACGCCTGGCCACCGACGCCAAGCTCCAGGCCAAGGTGGACGGCTGGCTCCAGGACGCCGCCCAGTACCTGGTCGACACCTACCGCGCCGAGATCACCTCGCTGATCTCCGAGACGGTGGCGGGCTGGGACGCCGACGACGCCTCCCGCAAGATCGAGGCCAACGTGGGCCGCGACCTGCAGTTCATCCGGATCAACGGCACCGTGGTCGGCGCCATGGCCGGGCTGCTCATCCACACCGTCGCGACCGCCCTCGGAGGCTGACCCCGGGGCGGCCTATCCTTGCCAGCACCTGTCGGTACGCGCGTAGAGGAAGTAGGGAACCACCGTGGTCCAGCCGGACGGAAGTCGGATCGGAAACCCCAGTGGCCAGGGGGGCATCGAGGCGTTCATCGCCGGGATGCCCAAGGCGGAGCTGCACGTCCACCACGTGGGTTCGGCCTCGCCGCGCGTCGTCGCCGAGCTGGCGGCCCGCCACCGCGGCCGGTCGAAGGTGCCGGTCGACCCGGCGGCGCTCGCCGAGTACTTCACCTTCACCGACTTCGCGCACTTCATCGACGTCTACCTGAGCGTCGTGGACCTGATCCGCGACGCCGAGGACGTCCGCGCGCTCACCTACGGCGTGGCCGAGGACATGGCGCGCCAGAACATCCGGTACGCCGAACTGACCATCACCCCGTACTCCTCGGTCAAGCGGGGCATCCCGGACGTCGCCTTCATGGAGGCGATCGAGGACGCCCGGCTGCGCGCCGAGAAGGAGCTCGGGGTCGTACTGCGCTGGTGCTTCGACATCCCCGGCGAGGCCGGTCTGGAGGCCGCCGAGGAGACCGCCCGGCTCGCCGTCGACCTGGCCCCCGAGGGCCTGGTCAGCTTCGGCCTCGGCGGCCCGGAGATCGGTGTGCCGCGCCCGCAGTTCAAGCCCTACTTCGACCGGGCGCGGGCGGCCGGCCTGCGCAGCGTCCCGCACGCGGGCGAGACCACCGGGCCGGAGACGGTCTGGGACGCGATCCGGGTGCTCGGCGCCGAGCGCATCGGGCACGGCACGCAGTCGGTGAAGGACCCGGCGCTGCTGGACCACCTGGGTGAGCACCGGATCCCGTTGGAGGTCTGCCCGACCTCCAACATCGCCACCCGGGCGGTGGAGCGGATCGAGGAGCACCCGATCAAGCGGATGGTGGACGCCGGGCTGCTGGTCACGATCAACAGCGACGACCCGCCGATGTTCGGCACCGACCTCAACACCGAGTACGCCGTCGCGGCGCGGCTGCTGGGCCTGGACGAGTCCGGGGTGGCGGCGCTGGCGCGCAACGCGGTCGAGGCGTCCTTCCTGGACGTGGCGGGCAAGGCGCGGCTGGCCGGCGAGATCGACGCGTACCTGGCGGGCTGGAAGGCCTGATTCCCGGCGTCCGCCCTGGTGGACGCCCCGCGGGGTGCCCCCCGAAGTGCCCTGTGAAGCGCCCCTGAACCGCCCCGCCGGCAGCTGTCGGCGGGGCGGTTCGCTGTTTCCGTCCGGAGGTGGTGCCAAAGTGGCGCCATTAATGGCTCGACATGGCACCACTGCTGTGCCATGCTGAAGCCATGGACCTCACGCCGTACGTCGAAAACCTTCGGAACGAGCTCGCGGTGGCCGCGGGCGCGGGCGGGGACGAAGCCCGCGCGCTGGCCGAGCGGCTGACGCTGCCGCTGGATTCGGCCGTGCGGCTCACCCTGCTCAACGCGCTCTCGGCCGCGATGGGCGAAGTGACCCGCGAGCTCGCCCCCGGCTCGGTGGACGTGCGGCTGCGCGGGCTCGATCCCGAGTTCGTCGTCACCGTACCGCCCGGCGCCGACACCTTCCACGGCGATGCGCTGCCCGTGGTACCACCGATGGCGCCGATGGTGGCGTCGGTGGCACCAGTGGCGCCGCCCGTGGTGCCGGAGTCGGACGAGACGGGCACGGCCCGGATCAACCTGCGCCTGCCCGCTCACCTCAAGGCCCGGGCTGAGGAGGCCGCCGGGCAGGAGGGCCTCTCCCTCAACGCCTGGCTGGTCCGGGCCGTCGCCGGCGCGCTGGAGGCCGGCGAGCCGGCCGCCCGCCCGGCCGCCACACCGGCCCCCCAGCCCGCGGTCCGCCCGCGCCGCGGAGGCCAGGGCTTCACCGGCTGGGTCCACTGACGCTTCCGCCCGCTAGACCCGCTCCATCCGTTCCGCCCGCTCGACCCGCTCCGCCTGCTAGACCCGCTCCATCCGCTCCATCCGCGCTCCATCCGCAACGACGTCACCCCCGCTCCGACCAGCGGGAACACCCATCAGAGTCAAGAGGACGGGACAGCCATGCCTACGTACGAGACCGACGGACCGATCTCCGCCACCCTCGAATTCGAGATCGGCTCGGTGCGGATCAGCGCGAGCAAGCGCACCGACACCGTGGTCGAGGTCAAGCCCGCCAACCCCGCCGAGGAGGCGGACGTCAAGGCCGCCCAGCAGACCCAGGTCGACTACGCCGGCGGCCGGTTCACCCTCAAGGGCCCGAAGAAGCGCTCGCCGTTCGGCCGGATCGGCTCGATCGACATCCTGATCGAGCTGCCGGCGGGCTCGGAGATCAACGCCGACGCCCCGATGGCCACCTTCGTCGCCGAGGGCCCGCTCGGCGACTGCCGGCTGAAGACCTCGCTCGGCCGGATCCAGGTCGAGCAGGCCGCGAGCGCGCGGCTCAAGACCGACCACGGGGAGGTCCGGGTCGACTCGGTCGACGGGGACGCGGAGGTCTCCGGGCTCGGCCGGGTCGCGGTCGGCACGGTCGGGGGCGCGCTGACGGTCAAGAACAGCAACGGCGACACGGAGGTCCGCGAGGTCCACGGGGCGCTCAAGGCCAGCTCCTCCTTCGGCCGGATCGAGGTCGGCACCGCCCACGCCGGGGTGGACGCCAAGACGGCGCACGGCCCGATCCGGATCGGCCGGGTGGTGCGCGGCCAGGTCACCATGCAGACCTCCCTGGGGGACTTGGAGGTCGGCATCGCGGAGGGCACGGCGGCCTGGCTCGACGTGCACAGCAAGGTCGGCACCGTGCGCAACGCCCTCGGCGCGGCGCAGGGCCCGGGCGACGCCCGGGAGACCGTCGAGGTCCGCGGCCGCACCCAGCTCGGCGACGTCGTGATCCGGAGGGCGTGATGGCGGCGATCTCGGCAGTCGGACTGACCAAGTCCTACGGCGACAAGGCCGTGCTGAAAGGCATCGACCTGGAGATCCCGGCGGGCAGCGTGTTCGCTCTGCTCGGGCCGAACGGCGCCGGCAAGACCACCACCGTGCAGATCCTCTCCACCCTGATCCCGGCCGACGGCGGGGTGGCCCGGGTGGCCGGGCACGACGTGGTCGAGCAGGCCTCCGGGGTGCGGGCGGCGATCGGTGTCACCGGCCAGTTCTCGGCGGTGGACAACCTGCTCACCGCCGAGGAGAACCTGCTGCTGATGGCGGACCTCAACCACCTCCCCCGTCGGGAGGGGCGGAGGCGGGCCGAGGATCTGCTGCGGCGGTTCGACCTCACGGAGGCGGCGCGCAAGCCGGTCGTCACCTTCTCCGGCGGTATGCGGCGCAAGCTCGACCTGGCGATGACGCTGGTCGGCGATCCGCGGGTGATCTTCCTCGACGAGCCGACCACCGGGCTGGACCCGCGCAGCCGGCGGACGATGTGGGAGATCATCCGGGGGCTGGTCGCCGACCACGGGGTGACGATCTTCCTCACCACCCAGTACCTGGAGGAGGCCGACGAACTCGCCGACCGGATCGCCGTCCTGGACGGTGGGCGGATCGTCGCCGAGGGCACGGCGGACGAGCTGAAGCGGATCGTCCCCGGCGGGCGGATCCGGCTCCAGTTCGCGGACGCCGCCCAACTGGGGGCTGCCGCCGGGCTGTTCGACTACGCGGCGGTCGACACCGAGGCGCTGCGGCTGGACATCCCGGGGGACAACTCCGTGGTCACCGTGAAGGCGGTGCTGGACGCGCTCGACAACGCCTCGGTCCAGGCCGAGTCGCTGGTCGTGGAGACGGCCGATCTGGACGACGTGTTCCTCACTCTGACCGGGGAGGGTGCCCGATGAGCGCTTCGGTGAGCTACGCGGTCAGCGACTCGCTGACCATGCTGCGGCGCAACCTCAAGCACGCGCTGAGGTACCCGTCGCTGACCTTCGCGGTCGTGATCATGCCGGTGATGATGCTGCTGCTGTTCAACTACGCCTACGGCGGCGCGCTCGGCGCGGGCATCGGCGGCGGCAGCTACATCGACTACGTGACACCCGGAATCCTGCTGATGGCGGCCGCCTCGGGGTCGCTGGTCACGGCGATCGGGGTCTGCGTCGACATGACGGAAGGCATCGTCAACCGCTTCCGCACGATGGCGATCTCACGCTCGGCCTTCCTGGCCGGGCACGTGGTCGGCAGCGTGATACAGACCATGCTCGGCCTGGTCCTGGTGGTCGGCGCGGCGCTCGCGATGGGCTTCCGGCCCAACGCCGGGCTGGTGGAATGGCTGGCGGCCGTCGGACTGCTGCTGTTCGTCACTGTCGCGCTGACCTGGATATCGGCGGGCATCGGGTTGGTCGCCAAGACGGTGGAGAGCGCCAGCAACCTGCCGATGCCGATACAGTTCCTGCCCTTCATCGGCAGCGCGATCGTCCCGCCCGACTCGATGCCGACCGCCCTGCGGTGGTTCGCCGAGTACCAGCCGTTCACGCCGATCATCGAGACCCTGCGGGGGCTGCTGATGGGCACCCCGATCGGCAACAGCGCCTGGAGCGCGCTGGCGTGGTGCACCGGGCTGACGCTGATCGGCTACTTCTGGTCGAGGAGCGTCTTCTACCGGCGGTGACGGGGGTGCGGCCGGTAGCGGGAGGCCCGGGAGGACAGCGATGTCCGCCCGGGCCTCCCGGCGTCGTGGCCGGTCCTGAGTCTTGGCCGGTACCGAGTCGCGGCCGGTGGTGGTGGACGCCCAGGGCCTGGGCCGGAGCCGATCGGAGCCCCAACCGCCGGACATCCGGTAGTAAAGTCCGGGCAAAGGCTCACCCTGGGGAGGGGCGCATGACGGCGGCACGTCGCAAGCGGATCGTGTGGTGGCTCAGAGGTGTGGCGCTGGCGGCGTTCCTGGTCTATCTGCCGGGCTATCAGGCCTCGTTCTCAGGCGGGCTGGTGGAGGTCGAGCGCTGGCTCAACCATCCGCTGCCGCTGCTCGGCGCCACCGTCGTGCTGGCCGTGGTCTCGCTGGTGATCCAGTTCGAGTTCCGCACCTGGTGGTCGCAGGTCGGCTGCGCGGCCGCCCTGGTGTCGCTCGTCTTCCTCGCTGGGGTGGCCGTGCTCCTGTCGTTGCTGCTCGACCGCGACGGGCAGCCCGTCAGCCGGAAGAGCCACCCGGAGCACCCGGACCGCGTGCTGACCGTGACCGACGTCGCCTTCTCGATCGACCCGATCTACCGGGTCGAGCTGTTGACCGGCAGCGGTTGGTCCGCCCGCCACTGGGAACTGGGCGAATGGGACATCCGTGGCGGCGAGTTCGGCAGGATCGACTGGTCCGGGCCGGACCGGATCGCTGTGACCGGGGTGAAGGGGACCGAGACCGCGGTGTTCACCCTCGACCCGGACGGCCGGCCGATCAGGCAGGGTCTGATGCCCCGGTAGGCCGGGAGGCCGGTAGAGCTGGGGGGCGGCAGGCCCTCGCACGGCGGGGAGGCCGTGCGAGGGCCCGGGCCGGGTTACCAGGTGTCGATGCCCATCTTCTTGGCCGCGTCGTGGACGGCCTTGTAGTGGGCGTGCGACATGCCGGACTGCTTGTCCTTCTCGGGCAGGTTCTTGTCCGCCGCGCGGAACTCGTCGCGGGCCTCGGCGAGCAGGCTCGTGCCGTAGGAGACGGGGACGTCCTTGACACCGTGGGACGGGTGGGTCTTCTCGGCCGTCTTGCTGCCCGCCTTGATCAGGATGTCGCGGGCCTTGTTGAAGTCGTCGGCCTTGACCGTCTTCGGGTTGCTGAGCTGGGCCTGCACCCGGGCCGTCGGCTGGGCCGGCGCGGTGCCTGCGGCCATGGCGGGAGCGGCAGCGGCGGCGCCGAGGGCGCCGGCGGCGGCGACTGCCACGAGGGCGTTCCGGAGGGTCCTGTTCATGGATATCGATCCCTTCGCAATGTCTAAGCATCAGTGCCCGCACCGAACTTGGAGTCCGTGGGAGTGCGAACTCCTCGGCACTACCCCGGCCCTCGTCGGCGGCAAACCGGCGTCGGTTCGGGGGTGGTTGGGGAGCGGCAGGATCAGGCCGTCTTGTGATTATCGGACGGCTGGGTCAGTGGAGGCGGAAGGGTCCCAAGGGGGACGGCCAGGATTGGGTGTGCGGAGGGCGGGCCGTTCGACGAACGGCCCGCCCGGTGCTGTGGATCAGACGTCGAACTCGCCGGCGCGGATGGCGGAGAGGAGGTCGCGCCATTCGGCGGGGGTGAGTTGGGCGATGGCGTCGGGTAGAAGAGTGCTGCGGACGTAGACGGCGTCGGAGGTGATGGCGACCTCTGGGCAGTTATTGCCGTCGCCGCAGGCACTGGGCTTTCGCCATTCCACGGGATCCCTCACAGGCTGTTCATGATGCTGGAGATCACGTCACGGGAGGCCGATGGATCGAGCGCGCGATCACGCATCGCCCCGATGATGTTCCGGTAGTTCTCCAGCTGGTTCATCTCGGTCAGGAACGCTGGCGATCCTACGGAGTCAAGCTGGACCGTATCGAGGCGGGGTGCCGGCCCGCTCGCATACAGCACGGCGTGGCCCGCACCCTTGAATCCGCCGGCCCTGAACTCCAATACGCGCAGCGTCACGTTGGGGGCCTCCGAGAGCACGAGCAACTGCTTCAGCTGCTCTCTGGCGACAGTCGTTCCCCCGAACTCCATGCGCAGCGCGGCCTCGTGCACGATTGCTTCGTATTCCAGCGGATCGCTGCGTGTCAGGAGCTCTGCTCGCCGCATCCGGTTCTCGACTCGCGCTTCGATGTTCAGTGGCCGCAGCGGAGGATAGACCTCTCGGAAGATCGCGCGAGCTGTCTCCTCGGTCTGCATGAGACCGGGCGCATGGCAGATCTGATACGTCACCAACGCGCTGGAATAGTGTTCAACTTCGGAAATCTCAAGAATCCCTGCTGGGACGAGCCCTCTGTGCTCCTCCCACCACCCCTTGGTGCGGTCGGCGGCCATCTCAGCGACGGCGTCGACGTACGCAGAGTCGGCCTCCTCGTACTCGGCGGCGAGCGCAAGCACCCGTTCAGCGCTTACCGGGTAGGCGCCTTGCTCGATCAGCGTGACCTTGCTCCGGTCCAGTCCGAGAACGGCGGCAGCGTCGCCAGCCGTGCGTCCGGCGGCCTCTCGCATCTTTCGCAGCTCGATGCCGACGCGCTTGCGGCGTGCGGTTGGGGTAGGTGGCATCTCCCCAGCATCCATCGTCGGTGTGTGACGAGTCCAGCGAGCAGATAGGCATATCTTCCTGGCTTCGCTAGCAAATTTGCTATCGCATGCCCTACAGTCTGTGATGCACCGCTCACCGAGCGGATTGTCGGTAGTGCCGCTCGGGCACTGAAGAGCACCCATCTCCGTCACTGGGAGACATCGTGCGTAACCTCAACTCCCCCTCCCTCACCCTCGCTCGCGACACCCTCCGCGACGGCATGACCCGCGTCGGCTGGTCGCCCTCCTCCATCGCGGACGCCGAGCTCGCCCTCGTCGAACTGATCGTCAACGCCTGGCGTCACGGCGAGACGACCTCCCCCGTCGTCCTCATCCACTTCCTCTCGAATACTCTCCGCGTCACCGTCGCGGACCGCTCCTCCACCCTCCCCGAGCAGCGAACGCCGTGCCCGCTCGCCGAGTCCGGCCGGGGCCTCCAGCTGGTCGCCGGCCTCACCCACCGGTGGGGCGTCGACCCCCTGAAGCTGGGCAAAATCGTTTGGTTCGAGCTGGACGGTGTCGCGTGATCGCCCACCACCCCATCCATCCGGCCGATCCGGCGCTGCGCCACCTCACGGCCCGCCAGATCACCGGACTCATCGTCGAACTCCGCACCGAGGGGCGTGAGTTCGGGATCCTCTGGCCCTCCGCCCAGCCCGGCGAGACCGACCTCAACGGCCGCGCCCTCGTCTCCCTCGGCAACATCCCGGCCAGCACCCTCATCAACCTCCTCGCCCTCCTCCGCGAGTACAAGCGCGAGCGGGACCGCCGCCGATGCTAGGTCTCCTGACCTTCAACCTCCTGGCCTCCCTCCTCGGCGCCCTCTGCGAAACCCGCGCCCGCCACCTCCACGACCGCACGGCCGCCTACGCAGTGCTTGCCTCATGTCAAGCCTGCGATTCCGCACGGCACTTCGCGGTACCGACGTGCGAGTTCGGTCGGCAGGTAGCCTCCGGGTGGTGAGCACCGATTTTCAGCAGGCGCGGCTGTCACTCGGTGTGCGGCTACGGGAGTTGCGCACCGAGGCGGGCGTGAACGGCCGCGACCTCGCCGGACGGCTGGGCTGGCCGGCGTCGAAGATTTCGAAGCTGGAGAACGGCAAGCAGACGGCCACTCCCGCGGATCTTCATGCGTGGGCCGAAGCGCTGGGATGCCCCGAGACCGCTGCCGAGTTGAAGGGCAGGCTGCAAGGCCTGGAGTACCGCTATCGGGGATGGAAGCGGGTGCTGGCCGGCGGGCACCGGGTGCGCGAGGAAGCCGGAGTCAGGCACGGCCGGGAGGCGGCGGTGACCACCGGCTACGAACCTGCCATCATCCCGGGCATTTTCCAGATCGCGGAATACGCCCGCCACGTCCTGACTCGCGCAACCGATCTGGATGACGGGCCACGTGACATCGAGGAAGGAGTATGTGCCCGGTTGAAGCGCCAGGAGTCCCTCTACCAGCGAGGGAAGCGCTTCCGCTTCATCATGTCCGAGGCCGCGCTGTACGTGCAGATCTGTCCGCCCGACGTTCTGGCTGCTCAACTCGACCGTCTGGGAGGCCTGCTGGGGCTCGACTCGGTTGAGGTGGGGATCGTTCCGCTCGGGGCTCCGGTGGCGGTCATTCCCAAGCACGGCTTCTGGATCTACGACGACAGGCTCGCGATCGTCGAGACGTGGAACGCCGAGCTGCGGCTCGACGAACCCGCCGACATCGCGCTGTACCGGAAGGTCTGGGGAAAGCTGCACGATGCTGCGGTGTACGGCCCTACGGCACACCGGCTGATCGCCCGCGCGCGCTCGACGCTGGCACTGGCAGCCACCTGAGAAACCTGCGGAAGCCTCGCCGCGCACAGGAGAAATGCGGAGAAATGCGGCTCACGCCAGCTTGGTTGGGCCTCTACCGTGCTGGACAGGACCTTGCCGGCACCCGAATGACCGGCACCGATCGAGAGGAGCCGGAATGGGCGAGCACGGAGACGGCAAGGGTGGCGAGGACGGGGACAAGAAGCAGTCCCCGAAGGAGTCCGACGGTCAGTGGACCAAGCCCGTGAAGCCGCCGAAGAAGTGAGCGCCAACTGATGGACGACTACGCACAGTTGCTGACCCGGCTGGAATCGGCGGGGGCGCTGGGCGAGGGGTGGCGGGGCGCGTTCGAGCGTGCCCCGCGCTCTTCCTTCGTCCCGGACTCCGTCTGGGCGCCGGACGGCGACAGCCCGACCGGCTACGGCCGGATCACCCGGGCCGACCACCCGGACACCTGGTGGGCGCTGGTGAACGCCGACGAGGTGGTGGTCACCCAGATCGATGACGGCCTCGATACCGGGCCGGGCATCGCCACCTCCTCGGCCTCCATGCCGTCCCTCGTCGCGAGGATGCTCCGGCATCTGGACGTGACCGATGGGAACACCGTGCTCGACATCGGCACCGGCACCGGATGGACGAGCGCGCTCCTCTCCGCCAGGCTCGGCGACGCCCACGTGACCACCGTCGAGGTCGATCGAGCGGTCGCTGCCGCAGCGGCCCGACGCCTCGCCGCAGCAGGCTTCCATCCCAGTTGCTCGACCGGCGACGGCCTCGAAGGCCAGTCCCTCCGGGCGCCTTACGATCGCGTCCATTCCACGGCGGCGGTTCGCCGACTGCCGCGTGCCTGGCTCGCACAGACCCGCCCCGGCGGCGTGATCGTCACCCCCTGGGGCACGCCCTACGCCAACGCCGGACTCCTGCGCGTGGTGGTCGGTGACCCGGGGGCGCCCTCCCACGGCAGGTTCGTGGACAACGTGAGCTTCATGTGGGTTCGCAGCCAGCGCCCCCACCCGGTGACCGAACCGACCGACCGGCCGATCCACCGGGGCTCGTCGCCGATCGACCCGGAGCTGGCGCTGGAGAACGTGGACGTGGCGTTCGCCATCGGCCTCCGGGTGCCTGGCGTTCGGTATCAACACACCTGGGACGACACGGACCCCGGCGGCACCTATCGCATGCGACTCTCCGACGGCGCCGGCTCCTGGGCGTCCGTCCGCCACCACGACTGGGGCGCCGCCGACGCAGTCCAGCAGGCCGGGCCCCGCCGCCTGTGGGACGAGATCGTCCGCGCCCGCCGAGGATGGCTCGCCGACGGCGAACCGGACCTCACCCGCTTCGGCGTGACGATGACGCCGACCGGCGAGCAGCACGTGTGGCTCGACGAGCCCGGCAACCTGATCGGATGACCCAGCCGCGAACCCTCGCGTGCCTGGCCTGAGCCCCCGCGCAGGAAGTCGGCCGGGCCGACTTCCTGCGCGGGGCCTTCAGAATCCCGGCCGCATCCTGGCCGTCCTTGTCGGCGCCTTCTGGGAAGCTCGCCCGCGCGGTGGAACCGGTGGCAGGCGCAGACGGTCACCTTCGGTGTGACCTCGAACGAATCGCAGATCGATCCCGTCCGCCCCCACGTCAGCCGCAGGCGCATGCTGCTGGGCGTCGCCGGCGTGGCGGCGGCCGCCGCCACCGTGGGGGGCGTCGGCTGGTGGGCGCGGCGGGACGCCGACACCGGCCACCGCGTCTGGAGCCGGACCGGTACCGGCAGCCGGGTCGCCCTGTCGGCCACCCCGCAGCCCGACCTCTACGTCGCGGACTTCGACGGCACGGTCAGGGCCCTCGACCTGCGGACCGGCACCCCGCGCTGGAGTGCCGAGGTCGCCTCGCGCAACCCCGCCGACAGTAACTTCGGCTGGCCGATCGCCGCAGGTGACGGACTGGTCTGCGTGACCACCGACTCCCACGTCCACGCCCTGGACGCCGCGTCCGGGGCCGTCCGGTGGGCCGTGCCCGCGCCGGGGGGCTACCTGTCCGGATGGACGGACGGCCCCATCGTCGGCGGGGACGTGTTCGCGAGCTACGACGGCCGCGTCCACTCCTACGACGCGGCCACCGGCGAAGCCCGGTGGAGCAGTCCGCTGGAGGCCGCCTGCGTACCGGCGGTCGCGGGCGGCACCGTGTACCTCGCCGCCCCCGCCGGTGGGGTCTCCGCCCTCGACGCGAAGACCTGTGAGCGGCGCTGGGAGCAACCCGCCGTCGGCAAGCTCGTCGACCGGCCCGTGGTCCACGAGGGCGTCCTCTACCTGTCGGCTTCCGCCGGCGCCGCCTCGACCGTCTCGGCCTCGACCGTCTCCGCCCTGGACGCGGCGACCGGTCGGGTGCTCTGGCAGCGTGACGACCTCGGCCACCCCGTTGTCCAGCCCGCCCCGGTCGCCGACGGGACGCTCTGCCTCCTCGACAACGACCGGGTCATCGCCGTCGAGGCGGGTACGGGCCGCAGCCGGTGGACGTCCTCGGTGCCGGACGGCCTGGGCCGGGGCATGAGCACCATGGCCGTCGCCGACGGCCGGGTCTACGTGGCGCTGAACGACGGTCGGCTGCACGCCCTCGACCTCGCCACCGGCCGGCTTCAATGGCAGGACGATCCGGCCAAGTTCGGCACCGAGTACACCGGGCTCTCGCTGACGGCCTTCGGCGGCGTCGCCTACCGCGGCAGCCGGGCCGGCCTCTACGCGGCGGGCATACCCGCGGCCTGACCTCCGCGCGAGGTCTCGGCGCGGCAGGGCACCGCGCGGTGCGCCTTCAGGCAGCGGGCACTGCCCGTAGGGACCTGGCGCCCGGGTCGACGTCACCGATATCCAGGAGAGTGAGCTTTCGAGTCGAGAGGGGGACGATGCACGCCCACGACAGGACCAAGGCTGCCGCCGCCGGCAAGGCCCGCACGCCGGCCCGTACTTCGGAGCCGACGACCAGGAACCCGAACCGGGCGCAGGCCGCCGCCCAGTCGCTGCTCGGTCTCCAGAGCACCCACGGCAACGCGGCCGTCGTGCAGATGCTCCGCGCGACCGGGATCCAGCGCGCGTCCGACCAGAACCGGCCCATGATCAATCACCAGAACCCGGACGACGACTGGGAGGCCGACAACACCGCGCCCGCGCGTACGGACGGTCTCGTCCTCAGCGGTCACGGCGCCTGGGAGGCCGCGAACGGCAGCTTCCGGGTGCCCGCGGGGACGCGGGTGCACTTCTACACGCAGCACGGGATGGTCCTCCCCGACGACCTGGGCGGGCAGGTGGAGAACGGCGCCAACCGGGGCGGCAGCGTGGAACAGGGGCAAGAGCGTGGCGCCGCGCGCACCGTGGTGGGCGGGCGGAGCCTGCAGAACTACACCATCTCCTACCCCAGCGGCCTCACCATCCGGGGAAACCCGGCGATCGCCAGCCCGGTTGGCGGCGGGTACGACGTCGAACTCGATCCGGGGACGCCGGCCGCAACCGTCATCAACGTCGCCACGCTGATCGACCCCCAACTCGCGGGCCGCTCGATCGTCTTCGACGGCGACGTGCTGCTGAGCGACATCCTGCGGCCCGGCATGGGCGACGTGCACTTCGCGGCCTGCCGCTTCGTCGAGACCAACAGGCCCGGGACGCGGAACCAGGGCCGTCCTCAGAACCACAACTACGCCGGCGACCCCGGCGAGGCCGGCGGTCTCTACAACCCCTGACCCGCCCGGCCTCCAATGCTCCGCGCTCCGCGCAGGAAGTCGGCCCACCCGACTTCCTGCGCAAGGGGCGCCGCCCCGAGCAGGCCTCAACCAGCCACGCGCACCACGTACTTGCCGGTGGCCCGCCCCTCCGCCATGGCGTCGTGGGCGGCGGGGACGGAGGCCAGGCCGGGGACTTCGGTGACCGGCAGCGTGAGGTCACCGGCGGCGAGCAGGTCGAGGACCGTGCGGATGGCGCGGGCGAGCCGTTCAGGGGCGGTGGTGGCCAGGGCGCGGTGGCTGAAGCCGGTGATGGTGAGGTTCCCGGCCATCAGGCGGCCGAGCGGCGGCAGGTCGGCGACGGCGCAGCCGCCCGCGTTGCCGAAGAGGACGATCCGGCCGCCGGGTGCGGTGAGTTCGAGGTCGAGCTCCAGGGCCTCGGTGCCCAGCGGGTCCAGCACGAGGTCGACGCCCCGGCCCCCGGTCGCGGCCCGGACGGCCTCGGGCAGTGCCTCGTCGCGGGCGAAGGCGTGGTGGTAGCCGGAGGCGACGGCGGACGCCGCCTTCTCCGGGCGGCCCACCGTGCCGATCAGCCGACCGCCACCCCCGATCAGCGGGACCAGTTGGGCGACGGCGTGGCCGATCCCGCCGCCGGCCGAGTGCACCAGGACGGTGTCCCCGGCGGTGAGCCGGCCGGCGTCGGTGAGCAGCAGCACGGCGGTGGCCAGGCCCAGCGGGGCGGCGGCGGCCTCGTGCAGCGCCAGCCCGTCCGGGACGGGCACGGTGAGCGCGGCCTCGGCGAGCACCACCTCGGCCAGGCCGCCGCCGACGGGCGCGGCCGCCACCCGGTCGCCCACCGCCAGTCCGGTGACGCCCTCGCCGACCGCCCGGACGGTGCCGGCCACCTCCTTGCCCGGCCGGTACGGCCAGGCGGTGACGTAGCCGGCGTCGCCCCGGCGGCCCATCACGTCGACGAAGTTCAGCCCGGCGTAGGCGACGTCGACCGCCACCTGGCCGGGGCCGGGGTTCGGGGCCTCGACCTCCCGGATCTCCGTGTGCTCGGCCCCACCGGGTGCGGTCATCACCAGTGCGCGCATGTCGGTCCCCCTCGACTACGATGTTCGACGAACGGCGAAATTGACGTGAGGTAGTGGTACCACGCAGTTTCGATGATTGTCGAACATCGCAGATCAAGCGCAGATCAAGCGCTTGAATCAACCGCAGATCAGGGAGGTCGGATCATGCCCCGCAGTACCCGGCGCCGACCGGCGCTCGCCCACCCCGCGACCGGGGAGATCGACCTGCTCGACGTCCTGCACGCGCTCTCCGACCCCACTCGGATGACCATCGTGCGCATCCTGCGCGCCGAACCCGAGCGGGCCTGCGGCACCTTCCCGGTGGACGTCGCCCCCTCCACCCTCAGCCACCACTTCAAGGTGCTGCGCGAGTCCGGCCTGATCCGCCAGCGCGAGGAGGCCAACCGCAAGTTCTCCGCCCTGCGCGCCGTCGACCTGGAGCAGCGCTTCCCCGGCCTCCTCGACACCATCCTCGCCGCCCACGCGCGGGCCGAAGCCGACGCACAGGCTGAGGCCGACGCACGGGCCGAGCCCTACGCGCGGGCCGAAGCCCGCGCGTAGGCAGCCGCCCGCGCGCGGCGCCGCCGCCCGTCAGCGCAGGCGCGAGGAGGACAGGATCGACGCCAGGTGCGCCACCACCATGCCCCAGGTGATCACCGCGATCCCCGCGACCGCCGCCCGCGTCGCGTCCAGGTTGCCGAGCGCCGCGTCCGCCACGGCCGCCGCCAGCAGCACCAGGGAGGCCTCGATGCCGTTCGTCACCCGGTGGATCTTGAACACCGAGGCGAGCCGGCGCGCGGTAGCGATGCCCTGCGAGCGCGGCTGGGTGGACTCCTCGTCCGCCGGGGCCTGCCCGCTGCGGGCCCGGGCCACGTCCACCAGGTCCGTCGAGGCCTTGAGCAGCACCACGCCCAGCGCGGCCGCCAGGCCCACCGACACCCACAGCTCCGACCCGCCCCGGGCCGCCCGCACGCCCGCGCCGATCATCAGCGCCGCGTCCGCCAGATAGGCGCCGAGCCGATCCACGTAGACCCCGGCCATGCTGAACTGGCGCTTCCAGCGCGCCACTTCGCCGTCGACGCAGTCGAAGAGCAGGAACAGCTGGAACAGCACCGCCGCCAGCACGGCGCCGGTCAGGCCGGGGATCAGCAGGGCCGCCCCGCCGCCGACCCCGCAGACCACCATCACCCAGGTGAGGGTGTTCGGCGACACCGAGGTGCGTACCAACTGCCGGGTCGTGCGCAGCGAGATGCGGCGCATGTACAGCCGTCCCGCCCAGTGCTCACCGTTGCGGCTCTGCAGCTTGGCCTGCGGCTGGCACACCTCGCGCAAGTCCGCGAGCGCCGGAGCAGCCACCATGACGACATCCCTCCACCTGTCCCGAAACGATCACCACAGGCTACGGCCTCCCGGACCCCGCCCCGACCGGTCCCTCGTCGCCGTCCGGAGGCGGGGGAGCCGCCTGCCGGGCGGCCCCGGGAGGAAAACCGCTGGGCCGCCGGAAGGCCCCGGGCTAGGCTTCGCGGGTTCGTCGGAACCGGAAGCCCCGGCCCCGATCACCCGCCCCCGCAAGCCGGTTGACGTGGTCCGGAGCGCAACGAGGAGTGCTGATCATGGCGACCACAGGCGGCGCGGCGCACAGCCCGGGCCTGGCCGAACTGCTGGCCGAGCACCGGCTGCAGGGCCCGACGGAGACCGCCGACCACGAGCGCGTCCGCCACCTCACCGGGGCCGCCGACGCCTGGGACCGCGGGACGCCGCTGCACTTCACCGCCTCCGCGCTGATCGTCCACCCGCCGACCCGGCGCGTCCTCCTGCGCTGGCACGTGCGCCAGCAGGCCTGGCTCCAGGTCGGCGGCCACGGCGACCCGGGGGAGACCCTGCCGCTGGACATCGCGCTGCGCGAAGGCCTGGAGGAGACCGGACTCGCCGACCTCACCCCGTGGCCCGACGCCGCCCTCGTCCACCTCGCCGTCGTGCCCGTCCCGGCCTCGCCCGTCGAACCGGCCCACGAACACGCCGACCTGCGCTTCCTGCTGGCCACCGCCACCCCGGAGCGGGCGCGGCCGGAGAACCCCGCCGCCCCGCTGGAGTGGCTCACCATCGCCGAGGCCCGGCAGCGGACCACCGAGGAGAACCTCCGCGAAACGCTCGACCGGGCCGGCCGCCTGCTCGACGCCCCCGCCTGACCTTTCGAACCCCGCTGGAGCACACCCGGATGCACACCGACCAGACCCTCATCTTCGACGCCGACGACACGCTCTGGGAGAACAACGTCCTCTTCGAGCGCGTCATCGACGGCTTCCTGGACTGGGCCGCCACCCCGGCCGACCGCGAGCCCGCCAGGGCCGTCCTCGACGAGATCGAAGCCGCCAACTCCGCCGCCCTCGGCTACGGTGCCGCCGTGTTCCGGCAGAGCCTCACCGACTGCCTGCGGCGGCTGAACGGCGACCGCACCCCCACCCCGGCCGAAGAAGCCCGGATCGACGGCCTCCTCACTCCGCTCAGCAGCCGCGAGATCGAGCTGATCCCCGGCGTCGCCGACACCCTCGCCGACCTCGCCGGACGCCACCACCTGCTGCTGCTCACCAAGGGCGACCTCGACGAGCAGCAGCGCAAGGTGACGGCCTCCACGATCGACCACCACTTCCGCGGCGTCCACATCGTGGCCGAGAAGTCGGCGGACACCTACCGGCGGCTCAGCGCCGAGCTCGGCCTCGACCCCGACCGGACCTGGATGATCGGCAACTCGCCCAAGTCCGACATCGCCCCGGCCCGCCAGGCCGGCCTGCGCACGGTCTTCATCCCGCACGAGCACACCTGGGTCCTGGAACACCAGGACCTCGGCCCCGACGAGGCGACCCTGCGACTGGCGGCCTTCTCCGAGCTGCTGCGGCACTTCTGACACGGACCGGCGGGGTCGGCAGGATCGCCGGGGTCGGCAGGATCGCCGGGGTCGCCGGGGTCAGCGGGATCGGCGGCGGCGCTCACAGCGCGAGCGCCGTCGCCGGCGCCGGTGCGCCGCCCCGGTGCAACCAGGCCCGCTCCGCGGCCGTCCACGTGCTCGTCGTCACCAGGTGGAGCGCGGCGGCCACCGGCACCAGCATCGCGAACAGCACCGACCCGAAGGACAGGTAAGGCAGCAGCCCCGCCCCCGGCTGAGGGGTCGGCTGCGCGGCCGCCGCCCGCCTGGCCCGGCGGAAGTTGACGTACCCGACCGCCGCCAGCCCGGCGTACAGCAGGCCGAACACCGCCAACTGCCCGGCACCGTGCGCGCTCCCGACGTGCAGGCCGAGCGGCACGCCGAACAGGGTGTGGTCCAGCAGGCCGTTCGGGGTGGTGAACAGGCGGTACATCACCGAGAAGAACGGAATCTGCACCAGCATCGGCAGGCACCCCGCGAACGGCGAGGCCCGCTCCTCCCGGTACAGCTCGGCGAGCGCCTCCCGCAGCTTCTCCGGGCGGTCCTTGAACCGCCGGTTCACCTCGGCGACCTTCGGCGCCAGCCGCGCCCGCGACTTCTCCCCCCGCGCCGCCGCGCGCGCGAAGGGATGCAACGCCAGCCGGACGGCGACGGTGAACAGGACGATCGCCAGCGCGGTCGGCAGTACCTGGGCCAGCGCGGCGACGGCGGCATGGGCGACGGCGACGGCCGGGTCGAGAACAGCGAGAACGGACATGGTGGAGCGAGCCCTCCGGGGGTCTCGGAAAACGAGTGGTCGACGGAGGACGGCCGCGTGGAACGGCGGAAGACGACGAAGCTACGCGGCCGCCGGGGCCGCACCCGGTGCCCTCGGGCGTCGCCTGCCCCGGGCATCGGGATCGCGCTGCGGCAGGAAGGCCGTACGGAACGCGCGCCGCCGCAACACCCCGCTGCGCACCGCCGTGGGCGCCCGCGCGCCCAGCAGCCGCGCCCCCGCCAGCGTGCCCGCGACCGCACCGGCCAGCAGCGCCACGGCGGCGACCGCCGCCACCGACGCGACCGTCCCGCCCTCGGTCACCAGCTCCCCGGTCAGCACCCGGAGCAGCCCGAGCAGCATCGCGACGACGGTCATGCGCTGCTCCTCCTTCGGCGTGACGGACTCGGGGCTGCACGGACTTCGCGGCCCTCGGGCTTCGGTCCCACGGGCTTTGGGCCCACGGGCTTCTGGCCCCACGGACTCGGGGCCGGACTTCAGACGTTCAGGACGATCGCCGAGCCCGCCGAGTTCCCGCCCGGGCGCGGAATTCCCCGTAGCGTACCCGCCGCGCCGAGGTGCTTCGCGAGGCAGTGCAGGGGCGTAGCCGCAGGTGCTACACGGGGCTACCGTGGAGGGATGAAGACGATTACCCAGCGGGAGTTCCGGAACAACTCCGCCGCGGTGATGGACGCGGTGGAGGCCGGGGAGACCTTCCACATCACCAGGAACGGGGTCGAGGTCGCGGAGCTGCGACCGGTGTCCGGACGGCGGCGGCTCACGGCGGAGGAGCTGGTGGCGCGGCACGTGAAGCTGCCGCGGGTGGACTACCAGCAGATGCGCAAGGAGGCCGAGGAGTACTTCGGGCCGGAGGAGCTGGTGGGCGACGACGGCGACGACCCGTTCGAGCGGCGGCGTGGCTGAGCGCAGGCGGGCAGCCCGGCGGCGGCCGGCCGGGGTGCTCGACACCTGTGTCTACATCGATCTGGCCCTGCTCTCCCCGGCGAACCTGCCGGCCGTGCCGGAGCTGACCGCGATCACCTTCGCGGAGCTGCAACAGGGCGTGTCGATGGCCCGCGACGCGGTCAGCCGGGCGGCCCGGCTGGAGGTGCTGGGCGCGGCGATGGCCGACTTCGACCCGCTGCCGTTCGACGCGGCGGCGGCCGCCCGCTACGGCACGCTGGTGACCCTCACCATCGCCGCCGGGCGGCAGCCGCGCCCGCGCCGGATCGACCTGATGATCGCGGCCGTGGCCTCGGCCCACGGACTGCCGCTGTACACCCGCAACGTCGCGGACTTCCGGGGCCTGGGCTCGGCGGTGGAGATCATCGGGGTGTGACGGCCGCCGCTCGCCGGTGGAGCGGTGCTCTCGCTCTTCGTGCCGCTGGCCTGCCGCCCCCGCCCCGCTGGCTGGTCATCTAAGCAGCTTAGAAGTGGAATTGGGGGATGGAGGGGGGTGGCAGGCCCGGCAGCTGCTCAGCCCAGGCGGACCGCGGTGCCCGTGGCGGCGGAGGCCCGGGCGGCCTCCAGGACGGCCAGGGTTGCCACCGCGTCGCGCGGGTCGACCGGGGGCGGGGTGCCCGGGGAGGCCAGGGCGGCGGCGATGCCCGCGTAGAAGGCGGGGTAGTCGCCCGGCTCGGTGGGCAGGGCGATCGAGGACTCGTCGGTGCCGAGGGTGCCGTACTGCGAGGGCTGGTCGGCACCCCACGGGCGGGCGCCGTCCGGTCGGTGCCCGGCCCGCAGCTCCGCCTCCTGCGGGTCCATGCCGGGCTTGACGTACCCGGCGGCGTCGCCGAGCACCCGCAGCCGGGGGCCGATCAGCGGGGTGATGGCGCTGGTCCACAGGTGCGAGCGGGTGCCGGAGGCGTGGGTGAGGGCGAGGAAGGCGTCGTCGTCGACGACCGCGCCGTCCCGGCGCACGTCGACCTCCGCGTACACCGTCTCCACCGGGCCGAACAGGGTCAGCGCCTGGTCCACCAGGTGGCTGCCCAGGTCGTACAGCGTGCCGCCGACCTCCGCCGGGTCGGCGAGCTCGCGCCAGCCGGGCTTGGGCTTCGGGCGGAACCGCTCGAAGCGGGACTCGAAGCGGTGCACCCGGCCGAGCGCGCCGCCCCGGACCAGCCGGGCGGCGGTCAGGAAGTCGCCGTCCCAGCGCCGGTTCTGGAACACGGAGAGCAAGGTGCCCCCGGCCTCGGCGAGCTGGCACAGCTCCAGCGCCTCGGCGGCGGTGCCGGCCAGCGGCTTGTCGACGACGGTGGCCAGCCCGGCGCGCAGGGCGGCGCGGGCGAGCGGCGCGTGGGTGCGGTTGGGAGAGGCGACGACGACGAGGTCGAGCGCGTCCGGGTCGGCGAGCAGCTGCTCGGGGGTGTCGACGGCGCGGGCACCGGGGTGTTCGCGGCGCAGCTGCCCGCGGCGCTCGGGGTTGGCGGTGACCACGGCGTCCAACCGCAGCCCCGGCGTGGTGGCGATGAGCGGGGCGTGGAAGGCGGAGCCGGCCAGGCCGTAGCCGATCAGGCCGACGCGGAACGGGCGGTCCGGAGAGGACGAGGGGGTCGAGGCGCTCATGCGCCCACTCAATCACGAGGCGCCCGGTTGCTCCCGGTTTCGCAGTGGCGGAGCCGGGAGGCGGGGCGGACGTCGGTTCGCGTCCTCGCTCGTCGGACGGCATGGGGGCGAGACGTCTCAGGGCAGTTGACGGGTCAGCCGACGCAGCCGGGTACCGAGGGGGAGCTGCCGACGCAGTTGTCGGGGGTGTTTCCACTGACCGGTGTCGTGGTGAGTGTCATGGTGCCGTTCTGCCGGTAGATGCCGCCGGCCGTCATGACGGCATGGTTGGCGCTGATCTGGGTGCTGGTCAGCGTGGTGGAGGTGGAGCCGATGGCGGCGATGCCGCCGCCCTGGGACCCGGAGCTGTTGCCCGCGTCGATGAAACTGCTGGTGGTGGTGAGCGAGCCGCGCAGGCCGTTGTAGATCCCGCCGCCCTGGCCGGTGGCGCTGTTCCCGGCCACGGTGCTGTTCGTGAAGGTCGCCACCGCCCCCTTCTGGGGGGCGCCGATGTCCTCGTTGGCCAGGCCGCCGCCCCTGCCCTGGGCGGTGTTGCCGGTCAGGGCGCTGGCCGTGAGGGTCACCGCGCCGTAGTTGAGGATGCCGCCGCCGTCGGTGACGGCGGAGCCGTTGCTGAGGGTGACGTTGCCCTTGAGGGTGAGGCTGGCGCCCGCGGCCACCTTGACGATGCGGAAGCCGGCCGTACCGGCCGTCGTCGAGCGCGTGATGGTGTCGTTGTCACCGGTCAGGGTGATGGCGGTGGTGATGATCGGCAGCGCGTTCGCGCCGTCGGTGTCACTGCTGTGCGACGAGGCGATGGTGTAGACGCAGTCGGTCGCGAGGACGACGTTGCCCCCGCCGGCGCTGTTGGCGGCATTGATCGCCGCGACCAGCGCCGTCTCGTTGCAGGCCACGGCCGCCTGTGCGGAGGTGGGGGCCAGTGCGGCCAGCACGGCGGTCAGGACGACGGAACCGGCGAGGACCGGAATGGTGCGGATGCGTCGCATGACGCTCCCTTCGGGTTGATGGAGACCCCCGTGTTCGTGGTGCCGTGCCAGCAGCAGCAGCAGCTGCTGCGGGCGCGGGCCCGGTTCGGCCCGCGCGAGCAGACCGGGCCGGGCCAGGCCGTGGAGGCTTCGCGCCACGGCCTGGCCCGGCGGCCGAGCGATGCCGCGCGTCCGTCTCAGGTGGTGAGAACCGGCGGAACGGCGCAGGCCTTCACGGCGGCGGTGCTGGCGGTGGCGGCGGTGGCGGCCGCGGTGGCGGCAGCGGTGGAGGAGGTGACCGCGGCGGCCTCGGCGGCGGCGGCGCTGGTGGCGGCTGCGGCCTCTGCGGCGGCGTTGGGTGGCACGGCTTGGGTCGCCGCGATGAAGGTCTTGAGGGCGGCGGCGGCCGACGCGGCGTCGGCCTGCGCCGCGGCTGCCGCGGTGGAGGCGTTGGCGGCGGCGACCGACGAGGAGACGGTGGCGGCCGCGCAGGCCACGGCGTCCCTGCGGGCCTGACCGGTCGACGCCGAACTCGGTGTGTTCGTCGAGATGTTGGCCTCGGCCGCAGCCGTGCCTCCGGCCAGCAAGGTGCCGATGGCAAGAGCTGCGACGGCTATGCGATGGATCTTCATGGGTCCCTGTTCTGGGAAGGATGGGCTCACGTGCCCGGCAGCACAGCCGAACACGGATGCCACGGTGACGAGAGCCGAACCGGCTCCCACCAGAACAAGAACACCGAGCGGCCCGCCTGTCCCTTCGATCATCGCGCCGACGTGCCGAAAGCCGGACCGGAACTGTCCGACTTCCTGTGCGACTTCGCTGGTCAGGAGCGCGCGGGAAGGTCCGGTACGAACTGCCCGGTGGTCCCCTCATCGGCGTAGCGCGTTTGCGTGGACGAACCCGTCCACCGGCCGACTGCCTCCGTTCGCACCGCGGCCGTGCCCGGGAGGAAGTGGCGCACGCGGATGATGTTGCTGCCGGCACGTCGTGGCCGTTCCCGTCCGGGGCCGGGGTCGGCCCGAGGAGGCAGGCTCTAGGCTGGTCCGTGTTGGGGCAGCCAGTGGCGCCCGGCCGGCCGAGGGTGTCCGGTCCGGAGCGATGTGCGAAATCGTTCAGAACCGTTGCAAGACCAAGGAGACACCTACGTGGCAGACCGCAAGCCCATCGAGTCCTGGCTGACCGACATGGACGGCGTCCTCATCCACGAGGGCACGCCGATTCCCGGTGCGAAGGAGTTCCTGCGCAGGCTGCGGGAGTCCGGCAAGCCGTTCCTGGTCCTCACGAACAACTCCATCTACACCCCGCGCGACCTCAGCGCCCGCCTGGCCGGGATGGGCCTGGAGGTGCCGGAGGAGTGCATCTGGACCTCCGCCCTGGCCACCGCCAAGTTCCTCAAGGGCCAGCGCCCGGGCGGCACCGCCTACGTGATCGGCGAGGCGGGGCTCACCACCGCGCTGTACCAGGCCGGTTACGTGCTGACCGACAACAACCCGGACTACGTCGTCCTCGGCGAGACCCGCACCTACAGCTTCGAGGCGCTCACCAAGGCGATCCGCCTGATCAACCAGGGCGCCCGGTTCATCTGCACCAACCCCGACGAGACCGGCCCGTCCCCCGAGGGCGTGCTGCCGGCCACCGGTTCGGTCGCGGCCCTGATCACCAAGGCGACCGGCGTCGAGCCGTACTTCGTCGGCAAGCCCAACCCGCTGATGATGCGCGAGGCGCTGAACACCGCCGGGGCCCACTCCGAGACCGCCGTGATGATCGGCGACCGGATGGACACCGACATCGTCGCGGGCATGGAGGCCGGCATGGAGACCATCCTGGTGCTCACCGGCCTGACCGCCGCCGCCGACGTCGAGCGCTTCCCGTACCGGCCGACCCGGGTGGTCAAGTCGATCGCGGACCTGGTCGAGCTGGTCTAGCCTCTGCGGTGCTGTCGTGGGCCCCGTTCCGGCCGGTCGCCGGAGCGGGGCCCGTTTCGTACCTGTGGTTCGTACCTGTGGGGAGGCACCGGTGGTTCGTACCTGTGGGGAGGCGCTGGCGCAATGAGCGCGACGGGGGATGCGGGGCCGCCGGAGGCGCGGCGGGATGCCGGGGGCGTTGGCGGGGAGGCCGACGAGAAGCGGGTCACCTGGGCCGAGCTCTACTTCGACCTGGTCTTCGTCTTCGCGATCACCCAGGTCTCCGGGCTGCTGCACCACCACCACGACGCCACCGGGCTGGTCCGGGCGCTGGTGGTGTTCGTGCCGGTGTACTGGTGCTGGGTGGGCACCACCGTGCAGGCCAACATCCGGGACGTGGACAACCTGCGGGACCGCCTCGGCATCCTGGCGGTCGGGCTGGCCGGCCTGTTCATGGCGCTCGCCGTCCCGGGCGCGTACGGCGGGCGGGGCGTGCTGCTCGGCGCCGCGTACTGGCTGGCCCGGCTGGTGCTGCTGCTCCTGCTGATCCGTCTGCCGGGCGTCTGGCGCGGCCCGTACGGCGTCGGCGTGCTGGTCAGCGGGCCGCTGCTGGTCGTGGGCGGGCTGCTGCCGGACGGGCCGCGGCTGGCCCTGTGGACGGCGGCCGCGCTCTGCGACCTGGCCGCGCCGCTGGTGTTCCGGCGGCGGCTGGCGGCGGTGGCGTACCACCCCTCGCACATGCCGGAGCGGTTCGCGCTGTTCCTGCTGGTGGCGCTCGGCGAGTCGATCGTCGGGATCGGCGGGACGGCGGCCGGCGCCCGGCTCGACGTGGCCGAACTCGCGGCCGTGGCCGCCGCGTTCACCATCTCGGCGGGGCTGTGGTGGCAGTACTTCGTGTACGCGGCGGACGCCATGCGGTACGCCGTGGAGGTCGCCGACTCCCGGCGGGACGTCGTCCGGCGGATCTTCCAGTACGGGCACCTGGCGCTGGCCGCCGGGGTGATCGGGGTGGCGGTCGGCTTCGGGGAGACCGTCGCGGACCCGTGGCAGACGCTGGGCCCGGGGTCGGTGGCGCTGCTGTACGGCGGGTGCGGGCTGTACCTGCTGACCTTCGGCTACACCCGCTGGATGATGTTCCGCAAGGTGGCGACGACCCGGGTCGGTGCGGCGGCGGTGGTGCTGGGACTGGCGCCGGCGGTGGTGCGGCTGCCGGCGCTGGCGGTGCTGGTGGCACTGGCGGTGCTGCTGGTGGCGCTCAACGTGGTGGAGCACGTCCGGGTGGTGCGGGCGGTCGGTGCGGACCCCGCGTCGGTGCCGCCTGCCGGGTCCGCGCTGCCTGTTGGGTCCCCGCTTCCCGCTGGGTCCCCGCTGCCTTCGGCGGCTCCGGCGGCTTCGGCGGCTTCGGCGGAGTGAGTTGTCGGTGGGGCTGTGTAGCGTTCGGGGTGAAAGAGGGCGTGCGGCACAACAGCCGCGGTGTGGGAGGTAGATGTCGTGACGGACACGGTCGAGGCGGGCGTGGTGGAGGCCGGCGAGGGCGGCGGGCTGGAGCTGCCCGAGTCCTGGCGCCCGGTGCTGGGCGCCGAGACGGAGAAGCCGTACTTCGCCGAGCTGGCGGCCTTCGTGGCGGCCGAGCGTGCGCAGCACCAGGTGTTCCCGCCGAGCGGCCAGGAGTTCGCCGCGCTGGAGGCCACGCCATACGAGAAGGTCCGGGTGCTGGTCCTCGGGCAGGACCCGTACCACGACGACGGCCAGGCCCACGGCATGAGCTTCTCGGTGCTGCCCGGCACCAGGACGCCACCCTCGCTGCGCAACATCTTCAAGGAGCTGGACGCCGACCTCGGCATCCCCGCCCCGGACAACGGCTACCTGATGCACTGGGCCGAGCAGGGCGTCCTGCTGCTCAACGCGGTGCTCACGGTGCGCGCGCACGAGGCCAACTCGCACAAGGCGAAGGGCTGGGAGAAGTTCACCGACGCCGTGATCAAGGCGGTGAGCGAGCGCGAGGAGCCGGTGGTCTTCGTGCTGTGGGGCAACTACGCGAAGAAGAAGCTGCCGCTGATCGACACGTCCAAGCACGTGGTCGTGCAGGGCGCGCACCCGTCGCCGCTGTCGGCCAAGCTGTTCTTCGGCAGCCGCCCGTTCTCGCAGATCGACACGGCGCTGGACGGTTTCGGCGGCGAGCCGATCGACTGGCAGGTGCCCAACCTGAAGCAGGGCTGAGCGCCCGGGGCTGAGCGCCCGGGGGCTGGGTGAGGGGTGGTTCGGGCGGGCGGGGTCGCCCGTCCGCCCGCTCATGGCCACCCGGCGTTCACCGCCCGTCGCGGGCGGGCGGTGGCCGGTGTGCTTAGCTGGTGCCGACCGGTCGCCGGACCGGCTCTGGGGGAGGGGCGGTACGTGCGCCGGGTGGGACGGGTAGTGGCAATCCGACGGGCCGTGGGGGCGGCCCTGGTCGTGCTGTTGGCGGGGGCCGCGGGCTGTAGCGGTTCGACCGCCGGGTCGGCCAAGGGATCACCCGGCGGCCCGGGCGGCGGCGCCTCGGCCGGTGCCGCGGCCGGTGCCGCGGCCGGCGGGCCCGCCGCCGCGCCCACCGCCTCCGCCGCGAACCCGGGCACCGGCCCCGCGAGCCTCGCCCAGCTCCCCGGCCAGGCCTTCTACGTCTCCGACCAGACCAACGCCGCCCGGCAGGTGACCGCTCTGCGCGGCCAGGGCCGGCCGGCGGAGGCCGACACGCTGCTGCGGATCGCCGCCCAGCCCTCCTCGCAGTGGCTGGGCGAGCAGGGCGCCAAGGAGATCGCCGAACAGGTCAGCCGCCGGGCCGCCGAGGCGGACCGGACGGCGGTCTTCGTCGCCTACAACATCCCGCACCGCGACTGCGGCCTGTACTCGGCCGGCGGCGCCGCCGACGCGGCCTCCTACCGGGCCTGGATCAGCGGTGTCGCGGAGGCCCTCGGCGACCGCAAGGCCTGGGTGGTGCTGGAGCCGGACGCCGTCGCGCACACCCTGGACAGCTGCGGGATCAAGGGCGACCTGGCCGCCGAGCGGTACGGCCTGCTGGCCTTCGCCGTGCAGGAGCTGAAGAAGCGTCCGCAGGTGCGGGTCTACCTGGACGCGGGCAATCCCGGCTGGTCGCAGGACCCGGCCGAACTCTCCACCGCGCTGCGCAAGTCGGGGATCGCGGCGGCGGACGGCTTCGCGGTGAACGTCGCCAACTTCTACGACACCGGCCGCAACACGGCCTACGGCGGCCAGCTCTCCGCCGCCCTGGGCGGGAAGCACTTCGTCATCGACACCAGCCGCAACGGCAACGGACCGCTGGGCGGCGACGCCTGGTGCAATCCGCCCGGCCGCGCGCTCGGCGAGCGGCCGACCGCCGACACCGGCCGGGACGGTGTCGACGCCTACCTGTGGATCAAGAACCCGGGGGAGTCGGACGGCGAGTGCGGGCGCGGCGAGCCCCGGGCTGGAGAGTTCTGGCTGCCGTACGCGCTCGGCCTGGCGCAGGCCGCCCGCTGAGGGGGCCGCTCCGCATCAGTGCCGGTCCGCACCAGTGCGGCTCCGCGCCAGGCCGCGACGCACCAGTGCCGGTCCGCGCCAGGCCGTGACGCACCGGTTCGCTCAGCCGGTCACCTGGATCCAGCGCGCGACCGACGGGGTGCCGGCGGCGTCGGTCAGGAACAGCATGTACCAGCCGGGCGGCAACAGGTTGGGGTTGGCGGGGAGCGTGAGCGAGACCCCGTCGGCCGTGCGACCGCTGATGTCCAGGGCCACCGACCGCTGTTCGACGTCGGTCACGTGGGTGACCGAACTCGGCCGGATCAGCTTGGCGGTGGCGACCGCGTCCGGCCGGGCGGTGCCGATCCGCACGGTGGTGCCGAGCTTCGCGGCCCCCGGCGCGGCGGCCACCTGCGGGCGGTCGCCGTGGAACAGGTACGGCGGGGTGTAGATCTCGATGCGCTGCTCGAAGCCGCCCGGTGTGGTCTCGGCCTTGTCCGCGAACAGCGGGTTGGAACCGAGCACGGCCACCCGGCCGTCCGGCAGCAGCAGCGCCTCGGAGTGGTAGTTGCGGCCGACGGCGGGCTCGGCGGCGGTGCTGAAGCTGTTGGTGTCCGGGTGGTACACCTGTGCCTTGAGCAGGTCGCTGGCGCCCCGGCCCCGGTAGCCGCTGGAGCCGCCGGTGGTGAACACGGTGTCGTCCGGGAGGATCACGCTGTTCAGGTAGCGGGTGCCGCCGGCCGGCAGGTCCGGGCCCGGGGTGAAGGCGGGCTTGGCGGCGGAGAGGTCGACGATGTCGGTGCGGGCGGTGGACAGCGGCGACTCGCCGACGCCCCCGCCGCCGAGCACCATCACCTTCTGGGCCTGCGCGGGCGGCAGCAGCACCGAGGACGAGGTCTCGGTGAGGGCGGGGTCGCGCAGGCCGGGGACGGGCTGGAAGCCGTTGTTCGACAGGTCCCACACCCCGGGGTCGCGGCCCTTGTCGGCCGGGCCGTAGCCGGCGTTCGAGCCCGAGTAGAAGAGCTTGCCGGAGGCGGTCAGGAAGATCGACGGGTAGGTCGGGAAGTAGCGGTCCGGGCCCTTGGACCAGGTCTTGTTCTTCGGGTCGTAGATCTCGTTGTCGTTGCCGTTGAGGATCTCCCCGGTGTCGTCCAGGCCCGAGACGGTGACCACCCGTCCGTCCCCCAGCCCGGTGAGCGTCGGGTACCAGCGGGCGTACGCCATGTCGGTGACCTGCTCGTACAGCTCGGTGTCCGGGTTGAACTCGAACGCGGAGCGGATGCCCTGGTACTCCTGCTTGTCCAGGGTCAGCTTCGCGCTCTGCCCGTACAGGTTGTGGGCGTCGACCCCGGCCAGGCCCTTGATCCGGTACTGGGCGGGGGAGTCGGTGACGTAGCCGGCGCCCTCACCGACCGCCTCGACGAACACGTGCTGCTCGCCGGCGGTGACGACGGTCTGCTTGCCGGCGCCCGTCTTCACCGCGGCCGGGACGGTCACCGGCACGGTGGAGGCGTACTCGCGCCCGTTCGGGCCGACGAAGACGGTGCCCTTGGGGAACGTCCTGGCGCGCTCGGGGCTCTCGTTGCGCACCCGCATGACGCCGGCCGCCCTCTTCACCACGCCCGCCAGCTTCTCGTACCGCTGGGTGCCGCCGGCCACCAGGACGCGGCCGTCCGGCAGCGAGGCGTGGCCGCCGCAGAACATGTCGGCCGGGGTGGGTATCAGCTTGTAGGTGTTCGCGGCCGGGTCCCAGAGCAGGCTGCGGAAGCTGCCCGCGTCGAAGCGCTTCTCGTCGTTGCCGGAGCCGGCCACGATGAGGACCTTGCCGGTGCGCAGCAGTGTGGTGTGGACGGCGTTGACCCGGAACTCGGCGGGGAGCGTGAGGGTCTGCCAGTGGCCGTACTCCGCCTTGTAGTCGGGGCGGTTGATCACGTACTGGTGGTACTGCTGGCCGGCGAAGCCGAGGACGGCGGGCGCGTTCATCCCGGCGACGGTCAGCGCGACGGTGCTGCCGAGGGCGAAGCGCTTGGTCCGGCCGGTCTTGTGGATCTTCACGGTGGTTGGTCCCCTCGTGAGGTTCGGGAGCTCGTGAGGTTCGGGGGTGCTGGCGGGTCGCGGCTTCAGCGGGTGGTGGTGCGCTCCGCCCGGTCGGGCACTGCGGGGGTGCCTGGCGGCGCGGCCGGGGTGACCGGTGCGGCCGGGGCGGTCGGTGCGGTCGGGCCGCGCCGGGGATCGCGGGCGTGTCGGGGGCGGCGCTTCTCCAGGACGACCCTCGGGGTCGCCGCCGGACCGCCGGTGACGGTGAGCGTGGCCGTGGGCCGGGCGCGTCGGCGGCGGATAGCGTCGCCGGCCAGCACCAGGATCGGCAGCACGGTCAGGACCAGGGCGATCCAGGCCCAGGTGCGCATCGCGACGTGGTCGTAGCCGGTGAAGAAGGAGGCCGCTATCGCGCCGCCGAACACCAGCGTCCAGAACAGGTGGAAGCGGAAGGTGCTCACCCGGTCCGCGCTGGCCGAACGGCCCTTCGGCGTCACCACGAAGCGGCTGCGCCGCCGCAGCAGCGCCTGCACCAGCGAGGCCGCGTAGACCGGGCCGCAGAGCGCGGACATCAGCATGCCCGCGACCCCGGAGGAGCCGGCCGGCTCGTGCGGGCTGACGTTGTGCTTGCGGTTCCAGGTGTAGAGCAGCAGTTGGAGCGCGGCGGCGTCGCTGTACAGCATCATCCAGATCTCGGAGGACACGTGGACCCCCGAGGCGCCGAACACCAGGTAGAGCACGCTGGACAGGCCGCCGAGCAGCCAGGTGAGCGCCGCCATCGGGTAGAAGCCCACCATCAGCGAGTAGTTGAGCAGCCGCCCGGGCGACAGCCGCCAGAGCACCCGCCAGTACTGGGTGAGCAGGGTCTCGTAGGTGCCGCGGCTCCAGCGCAGCTGCTGGGAGAAGAAGTCGGTCCAGGAGGACGGGCCCTCGCCGACCGCGAGCACGTCCGGGGTGTACACGGATTTCCAGCGTTCACCGGTCTCGGCGTTCCGGCTCCGGTGGAACTCCAGGCCGGTCGCCATATCCTCCGTGATGGAGTCGTACAACCCGCCGATCGACTGGAGCGCACGGATTCTGACGGCGTTGTTGGTGCCGACGAACATGGGCGCGCCGTAACGGTTTCCGGCGCGCTGGATGAGTGCGTGGAAGAGGTACTGCTGGCTCTCGGAGAATTTGGTGACGGCCGATCCCGAGCTGCGGTAGTTCCCGTACACCTGGGGTCCGACCACGAATGCCACGTCGGGGTCGCGGAAGTAGCCGAGCATCCGCTCGCAGAAGTCCGGCAGCGGGACGTGGTCGGTGTCCACCGAGACCCAGAAGTCGTAGTCGTCGCCGTGCGCCTGCAACCAGGCGTTGTAGTTGCCGTGCTTGGTGCCGGTGCGGAACCGGCCCTTGGGCTGGTTCCAGTACGGGCGGCCGAAGCGGCTGAAGTGGCGGACGCCCAGCTCGGTGCAGAGCGCCCGCATCGCAGGATCGTTTCCCTCGTCCAACAGCCAGACGTCGTACGGGCCGTCGTGCCGGACGGCGCGTGCCGCGACCAGCGTGGCCCGCACCATCTCCGCCGGCTCCTTGCCCGGCACGCAGGCGGTGACGAACGCGACCCGGGTGCCGGACTCCGGCGTCACCGGTATCGGATCGCGGGCGACGAGCGTGGCGTGGGTGTTGGACACGACGTTGACCAGCCGGAACACCTCGACCACGGCGATGATCCCGATCATCACCTTGTCGCCCAGCAGTGCCAGGGCGTGCGTCTCGCCGGGGCGCTCCGGCCAGTGCTCCGGCAGCAGCAGCCAGACCAGCAGCACCACCTCCACCAGTGGGGCCGCCACCATCAGCAGGGCGGCGCGGATCCGGTGCGGCTCGCGGCGCAGCAGGCTGCGGTACTGGACGCGGTAGGGGGCGGTGGGGTCGGCCTCTTGCGTGGCCTCCTGCGTGGCCTGGTGCATGGTTTCCTGTGCGGCCTGGTGCGCGTGCCACGGTGTCGGCGGGGCTCCGTGGTGGGCGGGCTCGGGCCGGTAGACGCCGCCGCCGAGGTCGTCCTCCTCGTCCGGGTCGTGTGCCGGGCCGGCCAGCCGACTGAAGTGACCGTAGTCGTACGGGGCTTCGGGTACGGGAACGGCGGCCAGGTCGTCGTCGAGCCGCCGTCCGGCGCCTCGCCCGCGGGCCGTCCCGGCGTCCTTCTGTCGCGCGAACGGCATGGTCATCGTCTGCTCCCCCCGGCCGGGGCCCGGCCGTGGCGGCGGGCCCGTTGGTGCGTGTTCAGACCGGGGGTATGCGATCCGCCGTCCCGCGGCGCGCCTGGCCGGCCGCGTTCGGCGGGGCTGGTCCGCTCCCCCCGGAGCCTTGCTTCGCCTTGCCTCTTGCCTCGAAAGCCGTCCCCGTGAAACACCGCCCGGTGGAGCGCCGTTGTTTCCAAGCGGTTTTCGGGCCGTCATTCGCGTCATGTGTCTGCTCGCGCCGGTGGGCGTTTGCGAGCGGAATTCATTGCGCGCCTGCCGGGGACTTCGAATGCGGATCCCGGTGCGCTCCCGGCTTCCCCTCCGGGCACGCGGGATCCACGGCGCCCCCAACTCTCCCGGAGGGCAACCGTGATCGCAACCTGTCTGGGAAATGATCACCGCGCAAGCGTGAAGATCCCACGGTTCCCGGCCAATCCGCACCGCGGTGGTGCTAATGCGGCGAATTCGGCGGGCGGGGCGGCGGTAGTGGCGCCACGGAGGCAAAGCGAACGGCCGGACCTCCCCGACGGGAGGTCCGGCCGCTGCCGCGGGGCGGGGCCGGTGCGTCCGGTCCGGCTGGTGCTGGCCGGTCCGGTCGACCAGGTCCGGTCAGAGCGGTGGAAGGAGGGCGGCGCCCGTCGCGGCCTGGACGTCCGCGAATCCCGTGCCCGGGGCCGTCTCCACCACCCGCAGCCCGTCCGGCGTCACGTCGATCACGGCCAGATCGGTCACGATCCGGTTGACAACTCCGCGGCCGGTGGCGGGAAGTGAGAGCTCCTCGACGATCTTCGGGGAGCCGTCCCGGGCGGTGTGCTCCATGACCACGATCAGTCGGCGGGCCCCGTGCACGAGGTCCATCGCGCCGCCCATGCCCTTGACCATCTTGCCGGGGATCATCCAGTTGGCGAGGTCGCCGGCCGCCGAGACCTGCATGGCGCCGAGCACCGAGACGTCGATCCGGCCGGCCCGGATCATGCCGAAGGAGAAGGCCGAGTCGAAGTACGAGGCGCCGGGGGCGACCGTCACCGTCTCCTTCCCAGCGTTGATCAGATCGGCGTGCTCCGTGCCCTCGACCGGGTACGGGCCCACGCCCAGGATGCCGTTCTCCGAGTGCAGCACCACCTCGACGCCCGGCGGGAGATGACTGGGGATCAGGGTGGGCAGGCCGATGCCCAGGTTCACGTACTGGCCGTCGCGCAGTTCGCGGGCGGCCCGGGCGGCCAGGGCGTTGCGCGGGTCGAGACCGGGCTGCGGGTGGTGGACGGGCTGCGGGTGGTGGACGGCCTGCGGTCGGTGGGCGGTCTGCGAGGTGGGCACGGGGGACCGGGCGCTGGTCGGGGTGGGCATCGGTTCAGGCCTCCTGGAGTGCGGGGCGGACGGTCCGGCGCTCGATGCGGCGGTCCGTGGGATCGGCGGCCACCACCCGGTCCACGTACACGCCGGGCAGGTGCACGGCGCCCGGGGCGAGCTCGCCCGCCTCGACGATCCGGTCCGCCTCGACCAGGGTGATCCGGCCCGCCGTCGCGCAGAGCGGGTTGAAATTGCGGGCGGCGGCGTGGAACACGCAGTTCCCGTGCCGGTCCGCCACCTCGGCCCGGACCAGCGCGAAGTCCGCCGTGATGGCTTCCTCCAGTAGGTACCGGCGGCCGCCGAACTCCCGGACCTCCTTGGCCGGTGAGGCCAGCGCCACCGAGCCGTCCGCCGCGTAGCGCCAGGGCAGCCCGCCCTCCTCGACCTGGGTGCCGACCCCGGCCGGGGTGTAGAACGCGGGGACGCCGGCGCCGCCGGCCCGCAGCCGCTCGGCCAGCGTGCCCTGCGGGGTGAGCTCCACCTCCAGCTCGCCGGAGAGGTACTGCCGGGCGAACTCCTTGTTCTCGCCGACGTACGAGGACGTCATCCGGGCGATCCGGCCCGCCCGCAGCAGCAGGCCGAGCCCCCAGTCGTCCACCCCGCAGTTGTTCGAGACCACCTGGAGGCCGGTGGTGCCGGTGTCCGCCAGGGCGCCGATCAGGGTGCTCGGGATGCCGCAGAGGCCGAAGCCGCCGACGGCCAGCACCGCGCCGTCGGGGATGTCCCCGACCGCGTCGGCGGGGGAGTCCAGGACCTTGTCCAAGGGATCACCTCGTGAGGAGTGGGATACGGGAGAGAGCACGCCCGGGCCGGGCCCGGCGGGAAGGCCCGGCGGGAAGGCCCGGCGGGATGGCTCGGCGGGAAGACCCGGCGGCCGCCGCCGGACGGCTGCCGAGCCCCTCCACCGTCACCGGCCGCGGGCCGCCGCAGCCATGGCGGCTCCCGCCATGGGCGGGTACGAGCCCGTGTCGGTTGGCCACACCCGAACGTCCGGGGAACGGCGCCGCCCGGGTGGTATGTCGGCCGGAGCCATATCACGGTGGGCCGATGCGTCGCCCGGGCACATGTCGCCAGTCCCACCGCACACCTACGGTTCCGGCATCCACCCCGCCGCACCCTCAGGAGTCGGTCACCATGCGCAGCTCGACAGCCCCCACTCGGCCCGCCTCCGGCGCCCGCCCGGGCGAGACCCTGACCGGCGGCCCGGCCCGGAAGCTCGCCGCCGTCGCGGCGTGCGTCCTGCTCGCCGCGGGCTGCGCCAAGGCCGGCACCGCCGGGACGGTCTCGGCGGACGGCGGTGGCGCGAAGAGCCCGGTCAAGGTCGGCCTGGTGTACTCCAAGACCGGACCACTGGCCGCCTACGGCAAGCAGTACCTGGAGGGCTTCAAGGCGGGGCTGAGCTACGCGACCAAGGGCACCGGCGCGGTCGACGGACACAAGGTCGAGTTCGAGGAGCAGGACGACGCGGGCGACCCGGCCAAGGCGGTGTCCGCTGCCAAGGACCTGATCGGCAAGGGCTACAAGGTCCTGGCCGGTTCCACCGCTTCGGGCGTCGCCCTCCAGGTCGGCCCGATCGCCGCCCAGAACAAGGTGCTCTTCATCAGCGGCCCTGCCGCCGCCGACAAGGTCACCGGCTTGAACAAGTACACCTTCCGTTCCGGCCGCCAGTCCTTCCAGGACATCCGCACCGCGGCCTCGTTCATCGGTGACGCCAAGGGCAAGAAGGTCACCGTGCTCGCTCAGGACAACGCCTTCGGGCAGGCCAACGTGGCTGCCGTCAAGGCCGTGCTCGGCGCCCAGGGTGCGACGGTCGACCAGGTGCTCGCCCCGCCGAGCGCCACCGACCTCACCCCGTTCGCCACCCAGGCCAAGACCGCCAAGCCCGACCTGCTGTTCGTCGCCTGGGCCGGCGACACCTCCTCGGCGCTGTGGACGGCGCTCAACCAGCAGGACGTGTTCGCCGACACCAAGGTCGTCACCGGCCTGGACCTGGCCGCCTCCTACCCGCTGTTCGGCCCGGCGGCCGAGAAGATCTCCTTCCTGAACCACTACTTCGGCGGAGCCGCCGGCACCCCGGTGGAGAAGGCCATGGACGAAGCCGTCACCGCCGCCGGCGGGAAGACCGACATCTTCACGCCCGACGGCTTCACCGCCGCCCAGCTGATCGTGCACGCCGTCGAGGCCAACCACGGCTCCGCCGACGACACGTCGGACCTGGTCAAGGCGCTTGAGGGCTGGAGCTTCGACGGGGTGAAGGGGCGTACCACGGTGCGTGCCGAGGACCACGCCCTCCTCCAGCCGATGTTCCAGGCCCGGCTGACCGGCACCGGGGCCGCCGCCAAGCCCTCGGTGGAGAAGGCCCTGACCGCGGACGAGGTGGCGCCCCCGGTCACCCCGATGGCGGGCTGATCCCGATGCCCGCTCCCACCGCCCCCACTCCTTCCCCGGCCGGTTCCCCGGCCTCGGCCACGGTCTCGCCCGCCCCGGTGCTGCGGCTGGACGGACTCGGCTGGTCCGTCCGCGGGGTGCCGATCGTCGAGGACGTCTCCTTCTCGGTCGGCGAAGGCGAGTTCATCGCCTTCATCGGCCCCAACGGCGCCGGCAAGACCTCCCTCTTCAACCTGATCTCCGGCATCTATCCGGCGAGCCACGGCAGCCTCCACCTCGACGGTGTGGACGTCACCGTCGAGGCCGTGCACGCCCGGGCGCGCCGCGGCCTCGGCCGCACCTTCCAGACCTCCTCCCTCTGGCCGGGGATGACGGTCGCCGACCACGTCCGACTGGCCGCCCAGGCGGCGGCGGGACCGCGCGCCTCGTACCGGCTCTGGCGCCGTGCCGACCGGTACCAGGAGCAGCTGGCCGAGACCCTCCACCGCACCGAACTCACCCACCGTGCGGACACCTTGGCGGGCGCGCTCTCGCACGGCGAGAAGCGCAAACTGGAACTGGCCGTCCTCCTCGTCTCCGATCCGCGGCTGATCCTGCTGGACGAGCCGATGGCCGGGGTCAGCGCCGAGGAGGTACCGGCCCTCACCGAGCTGATCCGGTCCGTGCACCGCGACCTGGGCCGGACCGTTCTGATGGTCGAGCACCACATGGACGTCCTGCTCGGGCTGGCCGACCGCCTCGCGGTGATGCACCACGGCACGCTGCTCGCGCTGGACACCCCCGAGGCCGTGATGGCCGACCCGACCGTGCAACAGGCCTACCTGGGCGAGGCGCTGTGACCTCCTCTCCGCTCCCCTCGCCCGTCTCCACCTCCACCTCCACCTCTGCCTCTGCCTCTGCGGCCGTGCCTACGCCTCCTGCCGTCCCTCTCCTCTCCGTACGCGATCTGCGGGTGGTCATCGGCGGGCTGCACATCCTGCACGGTGTCGACCTCGACGTGGCCCCCGCCGGGGTCACCGCACTCCTCGGCCGCAACGGCGCCGGCAAGACCACCACCGTCAAGGCCGTGATGGGCCTGGTGCCGCGCACCGGAAGCGTCCGCTTCTCCGGTGTCGAACTCGCCTCCCTTCCCACACACCTGGTGGTCCGTCATGGCATCGGCTACGCGCCCGAGGACCGGGGAATCTTCGCCGGCCTGACGGTTGCCGAGAACCTCCGCCTCGCCGAGCGCGCCGTCCGGGGCGGGGGCGAGGCGGACGAGCCGAACTATCCGCTCGTCCACGAGCTCTTCCCCGAACTCAAGCAGCGGGCCGGCCAGTTGGCCGGGACGCTCTCCGGCGGCCAGCAGCAGATGGTGGCGATAGGCCGGACGCTGCTCAACCGCAACCGGTTGATCATCGCCGACGAGCCCACCAAGGGTCTGGCGCCGAAGATCGTCGCGGAGGTGGCCGAGGTGCTGGCGCGAGCGGCCGAGGCCGTGCCCGTTCTCCTGGTCGAGCAGAACCTCGCCCTCGTCCGACGGCTGGCCGGCACCTGCGCCGTCCTGGCCGACGGCCGTACCGCCCACCGGAGCGACACCGCCGAGCTGTTGGCCGACGAGGAGGCCGCCCGCCGCCTGCTCGGCGTCGGCTCCCGTCACCCGCTCGCCGGCGGACCCCGGCCCGCCGCTTCTCCGGCCACCCCTGTCGTCACCGCGGAGGTGAAGCCCTGATGGACACCGTCGTCCTCCTCTCCTGTACCGGACTCGGTCTTGGTGCGCTGTACTTCCTGGTCGCCTCCGGCCTGTCGTTGATCTTCGGTCTGATGGACGTGCTCAACTTCGCGCACGGCGCCCTGCTCTCCATCGGCGCCTATGCCACCTGGTGGGCAGGCACCGAGGCCGGTCTCTCCTTCTGGCTCGCGGTGCCGTTCGGCACCCTGGTCGGAACGGCCGCCGCCGTCCTGCTGGAGCTCTTCCTGATCCGCCCGCTCTACAGCCGGCCGCGTGATCAGATCCTCGCCACCGTCGGGGTCGGGCTCGCCGTGCCCGCCCTCCTGATGGGGGTCTGGGGCGCGGACGCCCGCCCCTTCCCCCAGCCGGCCGTGCTCTCCGGCACCTGGCACGTGCTCGGTGCGACCGTCCCGGTCAACCGCTTCGTGCTCGTGGCCGCGGCCGCGCTGCTGCTGCTCGCTCTTCGGTTGTTCCTCGCCCGTACCCGCTACGGGCTGATCGTCCGGGCCGGCGTCGAGGACCGGGCGATGGTCACGGCGCTCGGCATCGACGTCCGGAAGGCGTTCACCCTCGTCTTCGCCATCGGCGGGGCAGCCGCCGCGCTCGGCGGTGCCCTCGGTGGCCTCTACTTCGGTTCGGTCAATCCCGGCCAGGGGACCGGGCTGCTCATCTTCGCCTTCGTCGTCGTGGTGATGGGCGGCATGGGCTCCGTCACCGGGGCCGCCGTCGCCTCCGTGGGCGTTGGTCTCGTCCAGCAGTTCGCCAACTACTACACCGGCGCCGGGCTCGGTGACCTCTCGGTCGTCGTCCTGCTCGCCGTGCTGCTTCTCGTCCGACCCCGTGGACTCACCGGGAGGCTCGCGTGAGCGCCGAAACTCCGATCACGAGCACCGGTGGCCCCGCGGCCGACCGCAGCGCCGCCACCATGGCAGGGGGGACTGACACCAGCCCTGCCATGACCGCCATGCTGGCAGAGGGGACTGACACCAGCTCCGCCAACACCGTCACTGTGGCAAGGGGGACTGACACCAGCCTTGCCGGGACCCATTGTGAACACATGACCGACCTCGGCGCCATCCCTCGAACAGGTGATTCAGTCACTAATCGCTGGACACCGGTGCACAGAGCGCTACGCTGGTGGCCGATCGCCCTGCTGATCACGCTCCTTGTCGCCCCATACAGTGCGCTTCCCGTCCCGGGACTGCTCGACGGCCCGCTCGGCAGCCCCGGCAGCCTGCAACTGCTCGCCCTGTGCCTGCTCTACGGGGCCCTCGCCTCCGGCTACGACCTCCTGCTCGGCCGTACCGGACTGCTCTCCTTCGGCCACGCCCTCTACTTCGCGACCGGCCTCTACGCCACCGACCTCGGCATGCTGGAACTGCGACTGCCGTTCGCCGCCGCGGCGGTCTTCGGCGTCGCCTGCACCGTCGCGCTGGCCCTGCTGCTCGGCTCGGTGAGCCTCCGCGTCACCGGCATCGGCTTCTCCATGGTCACCCTCGCCTTCGCCCAGGCCGGCTCGATCCTCGTCCAGCGCAACCCCGGTGGCGTCACCGGCGGTGAGGAGGGCCGCTCCGCCCCGGCTGACCTGCTGCCCTCCAGCCTGCTCGGGATCGAGAACACCGCCAACCTCTACTGGATCGCCGTCGGCTACCTGGTGCTGACGGTCGCCGTGGTCCACTGGGCCGTCAACTCGCCGGCCGGACGGGTCTGGGAGGGGATCAAGGAGAACGAGCGCCGGGTGGAGGTGCTCGGACTGCGGCCCTACGGCTACAAGTTGGTCGCCTTTGTCCTCGCCGGCGGCCTCGCCGGGTTGGGCGGGGTGGTCTACCTGCTGCTGACCGGCGGCGCCACCCCGCAGGCCGCCGGCTCCGACGCCACGCTCGCCCTGCTGGTGATGGTGGTGCTCGGCGGCTCGGGGACGCGCTGGGGTCCGCTGCTCGGCGGTGTCCTCTACACCTGGGCCGGCCACCGGCTCGGCGACCTCGCCAACTCGACGACGATCGCGGACCTGCCCGCGGTCCTGCGGGTGCCGCTCTCCCAACCCCTGTTCCTGCTGGGCACCCTGTTCGTCGCGGTGGTCTACCTGCTGCCCGGTGGCCTGGCTAGACTGCCTGCCCGCATCCGCGCCGCCCGATCCGCCCGTGCGGTCCGCACCCCGGCCGCTGCCCGGACCGCCCGTCCCACCGGAGGTACCCCCGCGTGAGCCAGTCGCCCCTGAAGCCCGAGGAGTTGACCGTCGCCGTGCCCGGAGGGGAGCTGGCGGTCCTGCGCTGGCCCGCCGCCGAGCCGGACGCCCCGACGGTCGTGGCGGTGCACGGCATCACCGCCAACGGCCTCGCCTGGTACGAGGTCGCCCGCCAACTCGCCGGGCGGGTCACCCTGCTCGCGCCCGACCTGCGGGGGCGCGGCGGGAGCCGCGCGGTCGCCGGGCCGTACGGGCTGGCCCGGCACGCCGACGACGTGGCCGCACTGATCACGGCCCTCGGCACGGGCCCGACCACCGTGGTCGGCCACTCGATGGGCGCCTGGGTCACCGCCCTGGCCGCCGTCCGGCACCCGGAACTCGTCCGCCGGGTGCTGCTGGTGGACGGCGCGCTGACCTTCCCGCTGCCGGAGGGCATCCGTGAGGAGGACGCGCTGGCCGCGGTGCTCGGCCCCGCGCTGGCCCGGCTGTCGATGACCTTCCCGGACCGGGACGCGTACCGGGAGTTCTGGCAGCGGCACCCGGCCTTCGGGGCGGCCTGGTCGGCGGAGATCGACGCCTACACCCAGCGCGACCTGGTCGGCGTCGAGCCCGAACTGCGCTCCTCCTGCGTGCTGGAGGCCGTGCAGACCGACGGTGCCCAGGTCCTGCTGGACCAGGACGCGGCCACCGCCGTGCACCGGCTGCCCTGCCCGGCCGAACTGCTCTGGGCCGAGCGCGGCCTGCTCGACGAGCCCCAGGGCCTCTACGACCACCAGCGGATCGGACTGGCCGGGCTGGACCGGGAGCGGGTGCCGGCCTCGCTCGTGCCGGACACCAACCACTACTCGATCCTCTGGGGAGAGCCGGGGGCCGAGCGCATCGTCCGCGGCCTGCTCGCGGACGTCACCGCCGCGGGGTAACGGGCCCGGCCCCGACGACGGCGGCCGGCGGGGTCCGTCCACCCCGCCGGCCGCGCCTGTCTCGTTCTGCCCTGCTCGGTCCGCCCGTCTCAGCCCGCGGCGCCGAGGAAGGTCTCCCAACCGCCGCTCGGCGCCTGGCCGACGTTGAGCGTGCGCAGCTTGCGCAGGGTGGACTGGTCCTGCACCTCCAGCCACTCGACCAGCTGCCTGAAGGAGACCAGCCGGACGTCCGGCTTGCCCGCGATGGTCTTGAGGGTCTCCTCGACGGCGTCCATGTAGATGCCGCCGTTCCACTGCTCGAAGTGGTTGCCGATGAAGAACGGCGCACGGTTGCTGTTGTAGGCGCGGTCGAAGCCGGCCAGGTAGGAGTCCTTGGCCTGGGTGCGCCAGTCGTTGTACTTGGACGGGTCGCCCTTGGTGCTGCCCGCGGACTGGTTGGCCAGGATGTTGTAGTCCATCGACAGCACCTGGAAGGTGTGCCCGGGGAACGGGATGGACTGCAGCGGGAAGTCCCAGACCTTGCCGTCCTGCACCTTCTGCGGCCATATCTGCAGGCCGCCGGAGGAGCTGGCGTCGTACTTCCAGCCCAGCTTCGCGACCGTCGGCAGGAGCGCCTTCTGGCCCTCCAGGCAGGGAGTGCGGCCGCCGATGAGCTCCTTCTTGTAGTCGAAGGGCAGCGGGTCGACGTCGGTGAAGCCGGTGTTGGTCCGCCACTGGGTCACGAAGCCGATCGCCTGGTCGATCTCGCTCTGCCAGTCCTCCGGGGTCCACATGTTGACCCCGTTCTTGTCCGGGCGGCTGGAGCAGAAGTGCCCGTTGAAGTGGGTGCCGATCTCGTGCCCGGCCAGCCACGCCTGGCTGACGAGCTTGAGCGTGCTCTTGACCGCGCCGTCCGACAGGTACGGGATGTCGGAGGCGCCGACCGAGTGCTTCGGCGGGTGGTACAGGTCGGCCTTGCCCTTGGGTAGGGCGTAGATCCCGGAGAGGAAGAAGGTCATCGTGGCCTTGTACTGTTCCGCCAGCTTGAGGAAGCGGGGGAACTGGCCGTCGTCGGTGCCACCCGCGCCGTCCCAGGAGAACACCACGAACTGCGGCGGCCGCTCGCCGGGCTTGAGCTTCTCGGGCTTCGGCTGGTTCGGCTGCGGGCCGGTGTCGGCGTTGGAGCCGTCGCCGATCGGAGTGCCCTTGGGCACCCCCGTCTTGGTCGGGTCGGTCGTGCCCGCCGGGGTGGTGCCGGGGCTGCCGCCGGTCGTGGGGGAGGAGGAGTTCTGGTTCGAACCGGATCCGCTGCTGGAACAGGCGGCGACCGCGCCGAGGGCCGCGGTCGCAGCGGTCGCACTGAGCACCGTCCTGCGCGAGATGCTGGTCATGGTCTCCCCTGGGTGCCGATGCCGGTGGTGAGGGCGGCCAGGGGCCGCACCGGTCAAATCGGGCAATTGATGAATTTTCCGCCGTTAGCATGCCATGTGGCCGCAGTGGCCACCAAGGCCGTCGACCCTCTACGAGAGTCAACACGTCAGCAGGACCGGGCTGGGCTGCAAGGATTCGTGGTCTGTTGCCGTCCTGTGACGCTTCGCTCCTCGCGCCGCCAGGGGAGTACGGTACCGCCGGTCCGGCGGGGCGGGTCAGAGTTCGTCATCGCTCGGTACGGCTCGTCGTCCGTCCGGGCAGATCTCGCCGATGGCGAGGGTGCGGCGAGGGGTGGCCGGGGCGTCCGGGGCCGGGGATGCAGGCCGAGGCGCAGCGGTCAGAGCGCGGCGAGCCGCCGGTTGCGGCGCACTATTCGCGCGATCGCGGTGCTGACGATGGTGGCGGCGGTGCAGGACACCGCGAGGCTCAGCCAGGCGGTGTCGAACCAGTGGCTGTTCAGCCAGCCCAGCGTCACGATGTAGGCGGCCCAGACCAGCGCGGCCAGTGCCGACCAGTGCAGGAAGCGGTGCGGGTGGGCGGGGGAGTGGCCGATGGCCACGTCCAGGACGGTCCGCCCGGCCGGGACGAACCGGGCGACCACCACCATGGCCGCGGCTGCCCCGCGAGGGCGTTCGACCAGGGCCTGCTGGACCCTGGTCACGCTGGCCGCCAGTTCCGGGCGCTGGGCGAGCCGGCGCTGGAGCAGCGGGGCGCCGCGCCGGGCGAGGTGCAGGAGGAGGAGGTCGCCGAGGAACGAGGCCACTGCCACGCCCAGGCCGAGCAGCACCGGGGCGCCGTCGATCCGCGCCGTCTTGAGCACCGCCAGGATGACCAGTGTCCCGCTGGGGATGAAGGGGAGGAGGGCGTCTCCGAGCACGGCGAAGAGCGCCAGGGCGCAGATCCACGAGGATCCGATCGCCGCCACGAAGTTCAAGGCCTGTACTCCCTCCACGCCGCCCGGGGGAGCAGGTGGCTGCTGAGGTCAACGCTAGCGCCTCGACTTTTCATGCCATGAAGCACCCCGGTATGCCATGGGTCACAGACCCCGGCCCCGACCTGCGCAAAGGCGCGAGCCCCCGGAGCGGGGTGCCGCTCCGGGGGCTCGCGGGGATCGATCGGCGCTGGTCCAGCCCGACGATCTTGCTGGCGGAACGCGGATCCTGTTGGGCGATCCGGTCCTGTCCACCAGCCTGCCGGACGCCGACCGTCGGCCGCGAGCCCTCCGCCTGGCGACTTCCGGCGCTGGCATGAAGTCGCCAGGCGTGTCCGTGCGCTGGCTCTCCGTCATTCGAATGGTCGGTCGGCGGCACCGTACCGGGCCGTGCCCGCCGGCGCCGAGCAGGGTCGGATCGGGGCCGGCGTACGGGTCGGAGCGGGGTCGCTGCACGGGCCGCGACGGAGCGGGCGTGAGGTCGGCGCGGTGACCGGCGTGCAGGCCGGCACGTGCCGGATGCGGGAACAGCTGGCTCGGCGCGGTGGTTGACCCCGGTCGGCAGCAGCGACCGCCGGGCCACCCGAGACCCGCGGTCGCCCACCAGGGCCGGCTCACGAAAGCCAGAAGGGCGGACGGCATGACCACCGAGGACCAGCAGGAGCACCCGACCGAACCGCGGACCGGCGCGGCGATCCGGGGCACCGCCCGCGGCACGGCGCCCGCCCCGCTCTCCATCCTCGACCTGGCCACCGTGGGCGTCGGCTACACGCCCGCCGAGGCCCTGGCCGCGACCACCGCGCTGGCCCGCAACGCCGAGCAGTGGGGCTACCACCGCTTCTGGGTGGCCGAGCACCACGGCATGCCGGGAGTGGCCAGCTCCACCCCGGCCGTCCTGCTCGCCCACCTCGGCGCCAACACCACGACCCTGCGACTGGGCTCGGGCGGGGTGATGCTCCCCAACCACGCCCCGCTGGCCATCGCCGAGCAGTTCGGCCTGCTGGAGGCCCTGCACCCGGGCCGGATCGACCTGGGGCTCGGCCGCGCCCCCGGCACCGACCCGGCCACCGCCCGGGCGCTGCGCCGCGGCCGCGCCGAGGGCGCCGACGACTTCCCGCAGCAGCTCGCCGAGCTGACCCACTTCCTCGACGGCGACTTCCCCTCCGGCCACCCCTACGCCCAGCTGACCGCGGTCCCCCGGGGCGACGGGCGCCCGCCGGTCTGGCTGCTCGGGTCCTCCGGTTTCAGCGCCCAGCTGGCCGGCCGCCTCGGCCTGCCGTTCGCCTTCGCCCACCACTTCAGCAGCGTCAACACGATCCCGGCGCTCGACCTCTACCGGGAGTCCTTCCGGCCCTCCGCGGTGCTCGCCGAGCCCTATGCGCTGATCGGTGTGAGCGCGGTCGCCGCCGAGGACGAGGGCGCGGCCCGTCGCCTCGCCCGCTCCGCGGCCCTCGGCATGCTCCGGCTGCGGCGCGGCAACCCCGGCCCGATCCCCACTCCGGAGGAGGCCGAGGCCTACCAGTACAGCCCGGCCGAGGCGGAGTTCATCGACAGCTGGCTCGACAACGTGGTGCTCGGCGCCCCGGGCGAGGTCGCGGACGGGCTGGAGGCCCTGCGCAAGCGGACGGGCGTCGACGAGCTGATGGTCACCTCGCACATCCACGGCCACGAGGCCCGGCTCCGCTCCTACGGCCTGATCGCCGAGGCGTACGGCCTGACGGCGGAAGGCTGACGGCCGAGGCCTGAGCGCGGGAGGCCTGAACGGAGCGGCCCGGCCGCCGGCCCCGGTTACCGGCTGGTGTCCGGGCCGGGGCGGCCCTCGCGGAGTATGGCGGCGACGAGTTCGGCCTCGCCCGGCCGGGCGAAGTACCAGCCCTGGGCGGTGTCGCAGCCGGTCAGCCGCAGCCGTTCGGCCTGCGCGGCGCTCTCGATGCCCTCGGCGGTGACGGTCAGGCCGAGGGTGTGGGCCAGCTGCACCATCGCGCCCACGATCTGCTCGTCGGCGTCGCTGCGGCGGGAGCCGAGCTCGGGGAGCTCCGAAGGGTTCGTCGCCGGGGCCGGGTCGCGGAACCCTTCGATGAAGGTGCCGTCGAGCTTCAGGACGTGCACCGGCAGCCGGGAGAGGTAGGCCAGGTTGGAGTAGCCGGTGCCGAAGTCGTCGATCGCGATCCGCACGCCCATGTCCGCGAGCGCCTGGAGCGCCTGCAACGGCCGTCCGCCGGGGCCGAGCAGGGCGCTCTCGGTGATCTCCAGCTGGAGCAGCCGCGCCGGCAACCCGGTGCGTTCGAGGGCGCGGGCGACGTCGGCGACCACGTCGGAGTCCCAGATCTGGCGGGCGGCCAGATTGACGCTCACGAAGGTCTCGGTCTCGGGGAACTCGGTGAGCCACTGCCGGGCCTGGCGGCAGGACTCCTCCAGCACCCAGGTGCCGAGGGGCACGATCGCGCCGGTCTCCTCGGCGAGCGGGATGAAGCGGTCCGGGGAGAGCGTCCCGTAGCGGGGGTGGCGCCAGCGGACGAGGGCCTCCGCGCCGTGGACGGCTCCGTCGGCCAGGCCGACCAGCGGCTGGTACTCGATGGTGAACTCGCCGCGCTCCAGGGCGGGCCGCAGCGCGGTGGCGAGGAGCTGGCGGGTCAGCTGGTGGGCGCCGCGGTCCGGGTCGTAGAGGGTCCAGCGGGCGCGGCCGTCGGCCTTGGACCAGTAGAGCGTGGCGTCGGCGTCCTTGACCAGGTCGGTGGGGGTGGTCTCGTGCACGGACCGTTCGACGACGCCGACGCTGGCCGTGATGACCAGCCGGTGTCCGGCGACGTCGAAGGGGTGTTCCAGTTCCTGGAGGATCCGGGCGGCCAGGTCGGTCAGTTGGTCGCTGCCCCGGCTGTCGGTGACCAGGACGGCGAACTCGTCACCGCCCATCCGGGCCACCAGGTGGGCGTCGTGCTCGGAGAACCCGCGGCGCAGCCGGGCGGCGACGGCGATCAGCAACTGGTCGCCGATGTGGTGCCCGAGCGTCTCGTTGATCGCCGCGAAGCCGTCGAGGTCCAGGTAGCAGACGCCGACCCGGCGCCCGTCCGCCGGTGCGAGGACGGTGTCGCTGGTGCCGGCGGTGTCGGGGGTGTTGGGAGTCTCGGCGGGCTCAGCAGCCCCGGTGGCCCCGGTGGCCGTGACGCAGGCGGCGTCGAGCCGTTCGAAGAAGGACGTCCGGTTGGGCAGTCGGGTCAGCGGGTCGTGCAGGGCTTGGTACTCCAGGCGGTCACCGAGCCGGCGCTGCTCGGTGATGTCCTCCACCAGCGCGAGGGTGTAGAGCGGCTGGCCGGCGCCGTCCCGGATCAGCGAGACGGTGACCTTGCTCCAGACGGTGCGGCCCTCGCGGTGCTTGAGCTGCTTCTCCACGCGGAACCGCTCCCGCCCGCCGTGGACGAGTTCGGGGAAGAGTCGGTGCGGCATGCCCTCCGGATCGATGATCTCGTGCAGGTGGGTGCGGACCAGTTCGCCGACGCCGCGTCCGATCAGGGCGGCGAAGGCGGGATTGACCTCGATGATCCGGTCCTCGGGGTCGATCAGGGCCATCCCGATGACCGCGTCGCAGAAGGCGGCCCGGAATCGGGATTCGCTGGCCCGCAGCGCGGCCAGCAGCCGGTCGTTCCCGCCGTTCTCCTGGCCGGGGCCGTCGACGGCGCTCCGGTGGGTGCCGTCGGTCAGCGGCGCCGAGCAGGTGGGGCAGAGCAGCATCGCGGGGTCGTCCAGCACGGTTCCCGTCGCACCCGTCGCACCCGTCGTGTCGACGGCCCGGCCGCCGGCCGCGACAGCACCGACGGCCGTGACGGAACCGGCGACGCCGACCGAACCGACCGAACCAACCGAACCAGCCGGACCGACGGTGCTGATGTTCGGGCCCAGGAGGGGCGTTGTGAGGTGACGGTGGTGCGGTGTTTCCTCGTGCCGCACGCCCGGGTGGTGTGCGTCGGCCCCCTCGTTCTGGCCCGGCACGGCATGCTCCCGTCCGCTGCTGACGCTGGATGCTGGTCCGGCCGGCCAATCGGGACTCCGGCGGCCGGCTCCGCACTCTGTCGAGGTCCTCGGAGTCGGTCCGGTGCGGGGCGCCCGCCGTGGGCGCTGTCGCGCGGAGACCCGCGTGAAGAACAGGGCGCTGCGGCCGATCATAGGCCGCGGCGGCAACGCGCGGTGACCGCCGCCAGGGTGATTCACCCGCTTTGTGATCATGTGCGGCGGTACATGCAGACGCCCCCGGTGCACATCACATGATGTGCGCCAGGGGCGCGTGCGCCGAGATCGCGCCCCCGGGCGCCGACCGCGCGCCCGGAGCGGCCGGAGCGCGTCGGGATCCGTCGCGATCCGTCGGGGCGTCAGGCCAGCTTGGCGGTGAGGGTGATGGTGGTGCCGGCGAGCGCCTTGCTGACCGGGCAGTTGGCCTTGGCGTCCTCGGCGGCCTTGGTGAAGTCGGCCTCGTCCAGTCCGGGCACCTCGCCGGTGACGGTCAGGTGGATGCCGGTGATGCCGGTGCCGGGCTGGAAGGTGACGTCGGCCTGGGTGTCCAGCTTGACGGGCGGGGTGCCGGCGCCGGTCAGGCCGTGTGAGAGGGCCATCGAGAAGCACGCGGAGTGAGCGGCGGCGATCAGCTCCTCCGGGCTGGTCTTGCCGTTGGGCTGTTCGGCCCGGGCCGGCCAGGAGACGGGGTACTCGCCGATCCCGGACGAGGCGAAGGTCACCTGCCCCTTGCCGTCGAGCAGGTTGCCCTCCCAAGCGGTGCGGGCGGTGCGGGTGGTTGCCACGATCGGTACCTCCATTACTGAGGGACTGCTGAGTCGTCACTTCCGGTCATGCGCGCACCAGCCTACGGGGCGGCCCCGGTTCGGCCCGGGGCGGCACGGGCCCGGATCGGTACGGGGCGCCGGGTGGCGCGGGCGATGTCCGGATTGTGGACGGATCCGCCTAAAGGTGCGGCTCCACCACGGGGGCCCTGTTAGATTTGCCCGGGCCCGAGCCCGGCCGCCGTACGGCCGGGTGCCCACTTCAGACACCGGGAGCCGCCCCGATGACGGACCACCCCACGACCCCCGACGCCGGCCTGCCCGACGGGGTCGACGCCGCCGTGCGGGCGGAGCTGACCAGCCTGCGCGAGAGCATCGACAACATCGACGCCGCGGTGGTCCACATGCTGGCCGAGCGCTTCAAGGCGACCCAGCGGGTCGGCAGGCTCAAGGCCGAGCACAAGCTGCCGCCGGCCGATCCGGCACGTGAGCGCGACCAGATCAAGCGGCTGCGGGAGCTGGCCGCCGGGGCCAAGCTGGACCCGGTCTTCGCCGAGAAGTTCCTGACGTTCATCATCGCCGAGGTCATCCGGCACCACGAGGCCATCGCCCGCGCTTGAGAGCACCCCTGAGGGGGCCGGTGTTGAGCCGTCGAGAACGGCCCCGGCGCCGCCCGGCCCGGACATGTCGGGGGCGGCTAAACGCCGGATTTCGTGAGGCTCCGGGGTTGGCGTAGCGTGCAGGTTCCCCCAGCCGGAGAGGTGGAGCAGCGACGATGGCGGTGAACCTGCCCGAAACGCCGAGCGATGCCGGGTCCGGTCCGGCCCCCGCCGCCGGACGCGACCCCGGTGCTTCCGACGCCCGTGAAGCGCCCGGAGGCCGCGCCGAGGCCCGCCGCCGTGCGCGCGGTTCGCGCGGCCGCAAGGCCCGGCGGACCGGGCGCAGGCCCCGGCCCTGGTGGATCGAGATCCCGGCGATGGCGGCGGTGGGCCTGGTGGTCGCGCTGCTGATCAAGACCTGCCTGTTCCAGGTGTTCACCATCCCGTCCGGCTCGATGGAGAACACGCTGCGGATCGGCGACCGGGTGGGCGTGAACAAGCTGGCGCCGTTGACCGGCTGGAAGCCGGAGCCCGGGCAGCCGGTGGTGTTCAAGGATCCGGGTGGCTGGCTCCCGCCGCAGCCCATCGACTCGAACCCGTTCACCAACGCGGCCGGCTCGGTGCTGAGCTTCGTCGGCCTGGTGCCGCCGAAGGACGACAACTACCTGGTCAAGCGGGTCATCGCGACCGGCGGCCAGACCGTGCAGTGCACGGGCACCACGCTGACCGTCGACGGGAAGAAGGTCGACGAGCCGTACCTGCACCCCGGTGACGACTCCTGCGCGGGCCTGGACTTCGGGCCGGTGACGGTGCCCTCGGGCCACGTCTGGGTCGAGGGCGACCACCGCAGCGACTCGGCGGACTCCCGCTACCACCAGCGCGGTCCCGGGGACGGGGCCGTGCCGGTGGACAACGTGGTCGGGCCGGTGTCGGCCGTGGTGTGGCCGCTCAATCACCTCGACTGGTTCGGCTGGTTCGGCCGCTGACCTGCCGCTCGGCGGCGACCCGTTCCGGAGAGTCCGGAGAGTCCGGAGAGTCCGGAGAGTCCGGAGCATCCCGGGCGTCAGGAGCACCCCCGGCGTCCACGGCCTCCACGGCCTCCACGGCCGCCGGCTTGCCGGTCTGCGCCGCGAAGGCGCCGGTCAGCACGAGCAGGCCGCCCGCGATCTGCGGCAGACCGAGGTGCTCGCCGAGCAGCACCCAGGCCAGCACGGTGGCGACGACCGCCTCCAGGTTGGCCACCACCCCGGCGACCGGGGGCGAGAGGTGCCCGACGGCGATCACGCCGGTCAGGTAGGCGAGCACGGTCGCGATCAGGATCATCCAGGCGGCCGGGAGCAGCGCGGGCAGGGTGTGCCCGTTCATCACCACGGATCCGCCGAGCGTGCTCCAGTCGGCCTGCCAGGGCCGGGTGAAGACGGTGAGCAGGACGGCGCCGATCAGCAGCCCGAACGCGCTGACCGCCAGTGGGTCGACCGGGCGCTCGCCCCGGCGTCCGGCGTCGGCGAGCACGAAGTAGCCGACCTGGCAGCAGGCCGCGCCGAGGGCGAAGAGCACGCCCAGCGCGTCGAAGCTCAGGCCGTTCCAGACCTCCACCACGCAGGCCAGCCCGGCGACCGCGACGCCGGCGCCGATCGCGGCGCCCCGGCCGATCGGCTTGCGCTGGACGAACTTGACGTAGCCGATGAGCAGCGGCGGTCCGAGGTACTCGATGAGCAGGGCGACGCCGACCGGGATGCGGGAGATCGCCGCGAAGTAGCAGGCCTGGACGCCGGCCACGGCGAGCAGGCCGAACCCGATCAGCAGGCCGGGGCGGCGCAGGACGGCGTCCCGGTGGCGGTAGGCGATGGGGAGCAGGGCCACGGCGGCGCCGGTGACCCGGAGCCACACCACGTGCAGCGGTGAGAGGCCGGCCTCGATCAGTGGTTTCGCGGCGGTGCCGGAGCCGCCGAAGGCGAACGCGGAGACCAGCGCGAGGCTGAGGCCGAGGGTTCTGCCCGTGGGGAGGGTGGGCGAGGCCGTTGATCTGTGCACCGACGCATTGTGGCAGTCATACCGGGCGGTCAGTAAGGTGCCATTCCGTCATTTGGTCCTGCACGGAACTGTGCGCAGCGGCGCACTCACCCGGCCCGCGCACGCCCCTGCGCCGTCCGCGCCCCCTCGCCGGCCCGAGCCCTCCCGCCACTCGGGCGCCCCGCCCCCCGCCGCCGCTACCCGGCGTTCGCCCCCGCCCCGGTGAGCGTGTCCGACCCGCCCGTGGGCTGGGTGGTCGGCTGCGTGGTCGGCGCCGTGGTCGGGCCGGTGGAGGGTGTCGGCCGACCGGTGGGCCGTCCGGTGGGCCGCGTCGTCGGCGGGGCGGTCGGCTGCTGGGTGGCCGGGGGCGCGGTCGGCGGGCTGGTCACACTGCCGCCGCCGGAGTTCGAGCCGCCGGCCGGCGTGGTCGGGCCCGAGCCGGCCCCGGCCCCGGCGCCGTCGCCCGGCGGGGTGGTCGGCGCCGCGGGGGCGGTCGAGGCGCCGTTCGAGCCGGTCCCGGTCGACGGGGTGCTGCTCGGCGAGGACGGGGCCGTCGGCAGATCGGTGGCGCCGGAGGAGTCGCCGCCGTCGGCCGGGGTCTGGAAGTCGCTGACCGGCACGCCCTTGAGCGCCGCCTTCATGTAGCTGGTCCAGATCTGTGCCGGGAACTGGCCGCCCGCCGCGCCGTCGATCCCGCCGACGCCGCTCAGGCTGACCTGGGCCCCGCTGCCCGGGTCCTGGCCGAACAGGGCCACCGAGGTGACCAGCTCGGGGGTGTAGCCGACGAACCAGACCGACTTCTGGTCGTCGGTGGTGCCGGTCTTGCCGGCCACCGGGCGGCCCAGTGCCTTGGCTCGCCAGCCGGTGCCGCCCGGGTCGTTCACCACGCCCTGGAGCATCGAGGTGACCTGGTTCGCGGTGTCCGTGCTGATCGCCTGGGTGGTCTTGTGCGCGGGCAGCGGGACGGCCTCGCCCTCGCGGTCCACGGACTGCACCAGCCACGGGGTGATCTGCTTGCCGCCGTTGTCCAGTGCCGCGTACACGCCGGCCATGTCGAGCACGCTCGGGGTGGCCGCGCCGAGCGGGATGGACGGCACCGGGTCGAGGCCCGGGGTGCTGCCGGGCAGGCCCAGCGCGATGCCGGTGTCCTTGACCTTCTGGAGCCCGGTGTCCTGGGCCAGCTGGGCGAACGCCGAGTTGACCGACCAGTCGGTGGCCTGCTGGAGGGAGATCTGGCCGTAGCTCCTGTCGCCCTCGTTCGGCGGCGCGTACGGGGTGCCCTTGCCGCCGCGGACCTTGCGGCCGCTGGTGCCGTCGTAGACGGTGCGCGGGGTGACGGTCCGGCCGTCCTGGGTCTTGGCGTTGTTCTCGAACGCGGCCGCCAGGGCGATCGCCTTGAAGGTCGAGCCGGCCTGGTAGTCCCGCCGGGTCGCGTTGTCGACGTAGTGCTTGACGTAGTCGACGCCGCCGTAGAGGGCGACGACCGCGCCGGTCTTCGGGTCCACGGAGACGGCGCCGGCCTGGGCGGCCGCGTCCTTCTTCCGCTTGTCCGGGTTCAGGGTGTCGCGCAGCTGCGCCTGGACGGAGTCCTGGAGGGCCTGCTGGCGGGCCGGGTCGATGCTCAGCTTGATCGTGTAGCCGCCCTTGGCCAGCTCGGTCTCGCTGATGACCTGGTTCGAGGTGAGGTACTGGGTGGCCTCGTTCACCAGGTAGCCGGTCTGGCCGGACAGGCCCGGGTTGGGCTGCGGGTCCTTGACGTCCGGGAAGGTGGTGGCGGACCGTTCCTCGGCGGAGAGCCAGCCCTCCTTGACCATGCCGTCCAGCACGTAGTTCCAGCGGTTGACGGCGTTCTGCTTGCCGGCCGGGGTCGCGGTGGCCACGTCGTAGGCGCTCGGGGCGTTCAGCAGGGTGGCCAGGTAGGCGCCCTGGGCGGGGTTGAGCGCGGAGGCGTCGACGCCGAAGTACGCGTGGGCGGCGGCCTGGATGCCGTAGGCGCCGCGGCCGTAGTAGGAGGTGTTCAGGTAGCCGGAGAGGACGTCGTCCTTGCTCTCGGTGGCGTCCACCTTGATGGCTATGAAGAGTTCCTTCACCTTGCGGGTGACCGACTGCTTCTGGTTCAGGTACGTGTTCTTCACGTACTGCTGGGTGATCGTGGAGCCGCCCTGGGTGCCCGCGCCCTTGGCGGTGTTGACCGCGGCCCGGAGCAGGCCCTGCACGTTGACGGCGCCCTCGTGGTAGAAGTTGCGGTCCTCGGCGGCCAGTGCGGCGTGCTGGGCGGCGGGGGAGACCTTGTCCAGGCTGACGTTCTGCCGGTTGGTCTGGCCGGTGCGGGTGATCACGGAGCCGTCGGCGTAGAGCCAGGTGTTGCTCTGCGCGGTCGCGGCGGCGTGCGCGTCGGGGACCTTCACCAGCGTGACCCCGAGCACGAACAGGCCGACGCCGAGCAGCAGGGCCGCGGCGAGGCCGAGCAGGCTCATCCGCCAGGTGGGGATCAGTCGGCGCCAGCCGGTGCGCTTCGGGCGGCGGGGCTTCCCGCCGCCGGTCACGGGGGCGGCGCGCTTGAAGCGTTTGACCGGTCGGAGGCCTGTCGACGGCGTGCGACGGCCGCTCTGGGCGTTCTCGGACAAGGCGCGGCCTTTCCTGCGGGCGGACCGGGTCAGCCTGCACGGACGGGGACATCGGTGGTTAGGGACCTTTGTCCCGATTCCGGTTTACTGCCCTGGACGAGCCGGGCGGGCCGATTGGCTCCACCGGAACGGCAATCGAGACCGACATCACACGCAAAACGGACGTCGAAGGCCAAAAAATTGAGGAGCCCCTCGCTGCTGCGAGAGGCTCCCCAAATGTCTGTGCGCCGCCAGGGACTCGAACCCCGGACCCGCTGATTAAGAGTCAGCTGCTCTAACCAACTGAGCTAGCGGCGCCTGCTGACCTGGAAAACAATACACGGTCCCGGCGGGTGCCTCGAACCGCCCGGAACCGCCCGCGGCCGCGCGGGAACCGACCCGCCGCCGAGGTGTCCGTTTCCGCCCGGTTGGGGTGCAGTTCGCCGCCGGTTAGGGTGGAACGGTGCCCAGCCCCAAGCCCGGACACCCGAACGCGCGGAAGGCGGTCGCCGCGCTGCTGATGCTCAGCGCCACGGCGTACACCGCGTGGGTGCTGGAGGTCGTGCTGAGCACCGGACTCGACCCGGTGCAGGCGTACATCAGCGAACTCGCGGCCGAGGACCAGCCGCTGGGCGGCCTGTTCCGGGCCACCGACCTGGTCGCCGGGCTCTGTGTGCTCGCCGCGGCCGTCACCGCCCTCGCCGGTGGGCAGGCCGGGCCGCGCGGCGCCCGGCGCGGGTGGGCGGTGGTCGGCTGGTCCGCCCTCGCCCTGTTCGGCGCGGCGACCGCCGCCGACTCCCGGCTGCCGCTCAGCTGCGCCCCCACCAGCGACGAGATGTGCGCCGCCCGCGAGACCGCCGGGCTCGTCCCCGCGACCCACACCGCGCACGCCGTCACCAGCAGCCTCGCCATGCTCGGTGCGCTCACCGGGCTGGCCGCGCTCACCGTCGCCGCCCGCCGCTACGGCTGGTGGCCGCCGGTGCGCCGGATCGGGCCCTGGCTGCTCGGCGCCGAACTGCTGGCCACCGGCTGGAGCCTGGCCGCGATCGCCGCCTTCGAGGCCGGGCGCGGCACCTGGGCGCTCGGGGCCGGCCAGCGGCTCCAGGTGCTGCTGGTGGCGCTCTGGCTGGCCGTCCTGGCGCTGAGCCTGGCCCTCCCCGCGGGGGCGCCGTCCGACGAATCCACCTGGTCCGACGCTTCTCCGCCGCACCGGGGGCCCCGGCCGGCCGAACGGCCCCCGGGCCGGGAGCCGGCATGACCGCACCCGACGACCCCCGCACCCGGGCGCGCTTCCTGCGCGTCGACGGCGTCCCGCTGCACGTCCGCACCGAGGGCAGCGGCCCGGTCTGCCTGCTCACCGGGGGCCTCGGCAGCAGCTGGTTCGACTGGGACCTGGTCGTCCCCTTCCTCACGCCCTACCGCACCGTGGTCCGCTTCGACCGGCCCGGCTACGGGCTGAGCGCCCCCGAGCCCGCCACCGGGCGGCCCGCTCCGACGGCCGCCGGCGAGGCCGAGCGGATCCGCGCGGTGCTGGACGGCCTCGGGCTGCGCGGGCCCTGCACCGTCGTCGGCCACTCGCTGGCCGGCTTCCACGTCGAGGCCTTCGCCCGGCTGCACCCCGACCGGGCCGCCGGGCTGGTCCTGGTGGACGGCAGCGTCGAACCGGCGGCCCGGCCGTACCCGGCCCCCGGCGCGCGCGACCTGGCGGCCCGGGCGCTCGCGGGCGCCGCCACCGCCGTCGCCGTGCCGTACCTGCTCGGCCCGACCGCCCGCCGACTGACGGCCCGGCTGTCCACGGTCTGCCGCGAGGACCTCGCCCCGGCGCCGCTGGTACGGCACTGCTACCGCACCGGCCGGGCCCTGCGCGCCCTGCTGCGGGAGAACGCGCGCTACCTCGACCTGGCCGCCGAGGTGGACGGGCTGCGGCGCACCCGGCCGCTGCCCGAGGGCCTGCCGGTCACCGTGCTCGCCGCCGACGACGGCTGCCGCAGCCGCCGTACCGAGGAGTGGCTGGCCGGCCAGCGGGAGCTGGCGGCGCTGCTCGGGGCCGACTACCGCACCACCGCCCCGGCCGGGCACCTGGTGATGTTCGACCGCCCGGACGCGGTGGCCTCCGCCGTCCTGGACACCTTCTGAGGCCGGGCATCCGTTGAGGCCGGGCATCCGTTGAGGCCGGGCATCCGTTGAGGCCGGGCACCTTCTGAGGCCGGGCACCCGCCGCGACGCCCACTGAAACGCCTCAGGCCGCCCACCGAAGTGAGCGGCCTGAGACCTTGCCATGTGCGCCGCCAGGGACTCGAACCCCGGACCCGCTGATTAAGAGTCAGCTGCTCTAACCAACTGAGCTAGCGGCGCCTGCTGACCCGGAGAACTTTACACGGCACCCGGTCGATCCGCCGAATCGCTTTCGGGTGGTCACCCGCAGTGATCGTCCGCAGTGATCACCCGCGGCGATCGCAGGAGGCCGGCTACGACTCCGGGTAGTGGCAGGCCGCCTGGTGGTCCTGTGCGGGGGTGTCGTCGAGGAGCGCCGGCCGTTCCTGTTCGCACCGCGTGCGGGCGGCCGGGTCGGCGAGGCGGGCGTACACCGGGCAGCGGGTGCGGAAGGAGCAGCCGGTGCGGCGCTCGGTGGGGGAGGGCGGGTCGCCGGCGAGCAGGATGCGGTCGCGGGCGCGCTCGGCGGCGGGGTCGGGCAGCGGGACGGCGGAGAGCAGGGCGCGGGTGTAGGGGTGCCGGGGGCGGTCGAAGACGGCGGAGACCGCGCCCTGTTCGACCGTCCGCCCGAGGTACATGACGCTGACCCGGTCGGCGAGGTGCCGGATCACCGAGAGGTCGTGCGAGACGAACAGGTAGGAGAGGCCGAGTTCGGCCTTGAGCGCTTGCAGCAGGTTGAGCACCCCGGCCTGGATGGAGACGTCCAGGGCGGAGACCGGTTCGTCCAGGACCAGCAGTTTCGGCCGGACGGCCAGGGCCCGGGCGATGGAGACGCGCTGGCGCTGCCCGCCGGAGAACTGGTGCGGGTAGCGGGCGGCGTGGTCCGGGTCGAGGCCGACCTGGTGCAGCAGTTCGGGCACCCGGCGGGCGATCTCCTCGCGGGCGGCGTGCTGGGCGCGCAGTGGTTCGGCGATGATGTCGCCGATCGGCATCCGCGGGTCGAGGCTGGCCATCGGGTCCTGGAAGACGATCTGCAGCCGGGCGCGCAGCCGGTGGGCCTCGGCGCGGGAGAGCTCGGCGGTGTCGTGGCCGAGCAGTTCGATCCGGCCGGTCTCGGGGGCGGTGAGGTTCAGCAGTTCGAACAGCGTGGTGGACTTGCCGGAGCCGGACTCCCCGACCAGGCCGAGGGTTTCGCCCTCCCGGAGGTCCAGGTCGACGCCGTCCACCGCGTAGACCTCGCCGACCCGGCGCTTGAACACCGTGCCCCTGAGGAGCGGAAACGTTTTGCCAAGGCCGCTCACCGCCAGCACCGGCGCCCGCGAGCTCCGGTCCCCCCGGTCCTCCGGAGCGGCCGACGGGGCCGGAAGCGCCGGCACCGGGTAGACGTCGGCCGGCGCGGGCCGCCGCTCGGCCAGCTCCGCCGACCGGACGCAGGCCGCCAGGTGACCGTCGCCCCCGGCCAGTTCCGGCTCCGCCGCCGAGCAGCGCTCCTCCGCCAGCGGGCAGCGGGCGGCGAACGGGCAGCCCGGCGGCAGGTCGGCCATCGGGGCGGGTGCGCCGGGGATCGGGACGAGCGGGCCGCCGAGCCCGTCCAGCCGGGGCACCGCGCCGATCAGGCCGAGCGTGTACGGGTGGCGCGGGGCCGCGAACAGCTCGTCCACCCCGGCGGTCTCGACCACCCGCCCCGCGTACATCACCGCGACCCGGTCGGCCATCCCGGCGATCACCCCGAGGTCGTGGCTGACCAGGACGAGGGCCGCGCCGGTCTCCCGCTGCGCGGTGCGCAGCACGTCCAGCACCTGGGCCTGGATGGTGACGTCCAGCGCGGTGGTCGGCTCGTCGGCGAGCAGGATGTCGGGGTCGTTGGCGATCGCCATGGCGATCATCGCGCGCTGGCGCATGCCGCCGGAGAACTCGTGCGGGAAGCTGTCCAGGGCCCGTTCGGGGGCCGGGATGCCCACCAGGTCGAGGAGTTCGGCGGCCCGGCGGCGGGCGGCGGCCCGGTCGACCCGCTGGTGGATGCGGACGGCCTCGGCGATCTGGTCGCCGATCCGGTAGACCGGGGTGAAGGCGGACAGCGGGTCCTGGAAGACCATGGCGATCCGGCGGCCGCGGATCGCGGCGAGTTCCTTGCCGGGCAGCCCGACCAGTTCCCGCCCGTCCAGTCGCACCGAGCCCTGGACGCCGGCCGTCCTCGGCAGCAGGCCGAGCACGGACAGCGCGGTGACGGACTTGCCGGAGCCGGACTCGCCGACGATGCCGAGGGTCTCGCCGCGCCGCAGGGTGAGGTCCACCCCGCGGACGGCGGGGACGGGGCCGTGCGGCCCGGCGAAGTCCACCCGCAGGTCGCTGACGGCGAGCAGGGGGGTGTCGACGGTGGTGGTCACGGCTTCTTCCTCCGGGCGGAGCGGCGGCGGGGCGCGCCCCCGGCGGTGGGGTCGAGGGCGTCGCGCAGCCCGTCGCCGATCAGGTTGACGGCGAGGACGAAGAGCACCAGCAGCCCGGCGGCGAAGTAGAACAGCCAGGGGAACACCGGGGCTTCGCTGGTCCCGGCGGCGAGCAGGGTGCCGAGCGAGACGTCCGGCGGTTTGACGCCGAAGCCGAAGTAGGAGAGCGCGGTCTCGCTCATCACGGCGCCGCCGACCGCGATGGTGGCGTCGATGATGAGGAAGGAGGCGACGTTCGGCAGGATGTGGCGGGTGATGATCCGCAGCGGCCGCACTCCCATGAACCGTGCGGCGCGGACGAATTCGCGCTCGCGCAGCGAGATGGTCATCGAGCGGACCACCCGGGCGGTGATCATCCAGTTGAACAGGGCGAGCAGCAGTACGAAGGCGATCCAGCCGGCGCTCTTCAGCCGGGGCGAGACGATGGTGATGATCAGGAAGCTGGGGAAGACCAGCAGCAGGTCCACCGCGAACATCAGCGCACGGTCGGCCCAGCCGCCGAAGTAACCGGCGCAGGCGCCGACCAGGGAGGCCAGCACGGTGGAGAACAGGGCCACCAGCAGGCCGATGACCAGCGACTTCTGCAGGCCGCGGACGGTCTGGGCGAAGACGTCCTGGCCGATCCCGTTGGTGCCGAACCAGTGCTCGGCGGACGGCGGTTGGTGCAGCGCGCCGAAGTCGGGGGCGGCGTAGTCCCAGGGCGTGAGGTACGGCCCGCCGAAGGCGAGCGCGAACAGCAGCAGGACGATCACGGCTCCGGCGACGGCCCCGCGGGCGGCCAGCAGCCGGGCGAGGACGAGCCGGGCCCGGCCGGTGGTGCGGGGGGCGGCGGCCGGGGCGGCCGGTTCCACGGCGACGGTGGTCACGTCAGTTCACCTCCGGTCAGGACCGCACGCGCGGATCGAGGGCGGCGTGCAGGGTGTCGGCGAGGAAGCCGGAGGCGAGGACGACGACGGCGGTGAACAGGTTGACGGCGACGACCGAGTTGACGTCCTGTTCGTTGATCGACTGGATCAGCCACTCGCCCATGCCGTGCCAGCCGAAGATCGTCTCGGTGAAGATCGCGCCGGTGAAGATGCCCAGGAAGCTGTAGGCGAACATGGTCGACATCGGGATCACCGCGGTCCGCAGCCCGTGCTTGACCAGCGCCCTGCGGCGGGTGAGCCCCTTGGCCTCGGCGGTGCGCAGGTAGTCGGAGCCGAGCACGTCGAGCATGGTGCCGCGCTGGTAGCGGCTGTAGGTGGCGAGGCCGCCGAGCGCGAGCGAGATGGTGGGCAGCAGCAGGTGCAGCGCCCAGTCGGCGAGGTGGGCGCCGAGGCCGCCGGTCAGTCCGGGGGTCTCGTAGCCGGTGAACGGGATGACGTCGTGGCCGGCCGCGTCCTTGGCGGCGATGGCGCCGTTCTTGAGGAACAGCGCGACCAGGAAGACCGGGGTGGAGAGCAGGACGAAGGAGAGCACGGTGAGCAGCCGGTCGGAGATCCGGTACTGGCGGACGGCGCTCCAGGCCCCGGCGGCGATGCCGAGGACGATGCCGAGCAGGCTGCCGAGCAGCAGCAGCCGCAGCGAGACCCAGACCCGGCGGCCGAAGTCGTCGGTGACCGGGGTGTCGTGGATGGTCCGGCCGAGGTCGCCGTGGAGCAGCCCGTCGGCCCAGTGGCCGAAGCGTTCGACGACCGGGGTGCGGTCGTTCAGGTTGAGCGCGGTGAGCTGGCGCTCGACCGACTCGGCGGCCGGGCGGGGGACCTTGGCGTCGAAGTAGGTGCGCGGCTGGAGGGCGGTCGCGGAGATCGCGTACGCCAGGAAGACGGCGGCGATCAGCAGCACCGCGTAGTAGCTCAGGCGCTTCGCCAGGTAACGGAGCATCAACGGCCGCCCGGGGTGGGGGAGGGGCCGACGCGTCTGGTGGGCATCGGGTGGTGGCCTTCGGTCGGGGCCCGTTCAGGCCTTCGGACGGCAGGAGGACGAGGCGGTACGGGGAAAGCGCAGGTCAGAGTCTGGCAGCGGTGCGCGGCCGGGGTGTTGCGGCAGTATTGCCGCGGATGACTTCTGGATCAGGTGTGCGGTCCTCCCCCTGGTGACGGAACTGATCGGCTGTTACGTTCTGCTGGCTCGGTGCCGACTTGGCTGCCCACGCTCAAGCCCCGCCACACCTCGCGCGGCACAACTGCCCGTTACCGCCCGTTTCGAAGACCTCACCAGGGGGACTCCATGGACGCTTCCACCACGGCCCGCCGCCTCGGCCGGGCGACTGCCCTCGCCGTCGCCGTCGCGCTGGCGGTCACCGCGTGCACCTCGGGCGGGGGCGGCTCGGCCGACAAGGTGGCGAAGAGCGAGCCGCCCCGGCAGGACTCCCAGGACATCAACGCCAAGCCGCTGGACCAGGTCAAGGACGGCGGCGAGGTGCGGTTCCCGCTGTACCAGTGGATCACCCAGTGGAACCCGCTCCAGGTGGACGGCACCTACGGCGACGCGGTCTCGATCATGCGCGCCCTGGAGCCGTCGCTCTTCAACACGGACGCCTCCGGCACCTTCCAGCCCAACGCCGACTACCTGCTGGACGCCAAGGTCACCTCGACCTCGCCCGAGGTGATCACCTACAAGCTCAACCCCAAGGCCAAGTGGTCGGACGGCAAGCCGCTCAGCTACCTGGACTTCAAGGCCGACTGGCAGGCCAGCAACGGCAAGGACCCGGCGTACAACATCGCCGACCCGTCCGGTTACGAGCAGATCTCCGCCGTCGAGCAGGGGGCCGACCCGAGCGAGGTGAAGGTCACCTTCTCCGAGCCGTACGCGGACTGGCAGAACCTGTTCCGCCCGCTGATCCCGGCGGCCGGCATCGCCACCCCGGACGACTTCAACAAGGGCTGGGTGGAGAAGATCCCGATCACCGCGGGCGCGCTGAAGATCGGCGTGGCGGACAAGACCGCGCAGACCCTCACGCTCGTCCCGGACCCGGCCTGGTGGGGCACCAAGGCCAAGGCGGACAAGATCACCTTCCGGGTGATGACCCAGTCCGCGACCACCCAGTCGTACCTCAACAACGAGATCGACCTCGCCACGGCCGGCACCGCCGCCGCGTACGGGCAGCTCAAGGACGCCAAGGACACCGCGATCCGGGCCGCCAGCCCGTGGGACGAGGTGCACATCTCCTTCGGCTCCGGCGGCGCGCTGGCGGACCAGAAGGTCCGCCAGGCGCTCGGCAAGGCACTCGACCGGTCCGCACTGATCAAGATCGCCAACAACGGGGTGCCGGTGGAGTTCAAGCCGCTCGGCAACCACATCTTCATGCCCAACCAGACCGGCTACCAGGACAACTCGGGCGAGTGGGCGAAGTTCGACGTGCCCGCCGCCAAGAAGCTGCTGGACGACGCCGGTTGGAAGGAGGCGGGCGCCGGCCAGCCGCGCACCAAGGACGGCCAGTCGCTGCAACTGCACTGGACGGTCAACGAGTCCACCCCGCAGGCCCAGATCGACCTGGCCACCGCCGCCGCCGCGATGTGGCTGCAGGCCGGGGTCAAGGTGAGCCTGGACAAGGTGCCCGCCAACGACTTCTTCACCAAGTACGTGAACCCGGGCAAGTTCGAGATCGCGAGCTGGCGCAACACCGACTCGTTCCCGCTCTCCAAGAGCCTGGGCAACTTCCGTCTGCCGGTGGGGGACAACACCTTCAACAACCCCTCGCGGATCGGCAGCCAGGAGGTCGACGACCTGCTCAAGAAGGCGGCCGGGACGGTCGACCCGGTGGAGGCCGCGAAGCTCTACAACCAGGCCGACGCGAAGATCTGGGAACTCGGCCACACCGTCGAGCTCTACCAGCGGCCGACCGTGGTGGCGACGCGCAAGGGCCTCGCCAACTACGGCGCCTTCGGCCTGGCCGGGGAGGACTACGCCAAGGTCGGCTGGGAGAAGTAGCCCCCGCCGCGGACGCGGCGAGAGCGACCGGGCGGCAGGCGCTGGCGAGCAGCGCGGTGATCACGAGGCCGGTGGTACGGACACGGGAAGGTCGGCTCTGCCGCCCCCGCTCTCCTGCCACCGGCCTTGACCTTCCGCGTTGCCCGCAGGCCGCCCGTGTCGTGGGGCCCCGCAAGGCCCGCGCTCGCTTCCAACCGGGGACGAATCTAGCGGGGCCGTCCGGCCGGCCGCGGCGCAGCGCGCGGGGCGCGCCCGGAAACCCGCCGCGCTGTCACCCGGTTCGCGCACCGGGGCGTCAACTACGGCTGACGGCAAGGAAAAAAGCGAACGAAAGGCGCAATCGACCCCGGGACCGCGAACCGCTGCGCCCGTCGCGCCGGTGCGTGCGCGGGGCCCGGGCCGCTGCCAGGATGCGCGGGACAGCCAGCCCCTCCCGAACCCGGAGCAGCACCGATGGCCAGCGAATCCGCCGCCGCCCCCCACCCGCGCCCCGTCGACCCGCCCCCGGTGCGCCGGATGGTCCCGCGCGACCGGGACGAGCCGCACCGGGTCGCCACCCCGCTGGAACTGTTCTTCGACCTCTGCTTCGTGGTCGCCGTCGGCCAGGCCGGGCGCGAACTCGCCCACTCCCTGGCGGCCGGCCACTACGGCGACGGCCTGCGCGGCTACGCGATCGCCTTCTTCGCGATCTGGTGGGCCTGGATGAACTTCACCTGGTTCGCCTCCGCGTACGACTGCGACGACGTGCCGTACCGGGTCACCACGCTGGTGCAGATCGCCGGGGTGCTGGTCCTCGCGGCCGGGGTGCCACGGCTGTTCGCCACCCAGGACCTGACGCTGGCGATCGCCGGGTACGTGGTGATGCGCCTGGCGATGGTCACCCAGTGGCTGCGGGCGGCGGCCAGCGAGCAGGGCGAGGCGCGCCGGGTCGCCGTGCGGTACGCGGTCGGGATCGCGCTCTGCCAGGTGGGCTGGGTGGTGGTGGTGCTGCTGCCGGACGCCGTCCGGCCGGTGGTCATCCCGCTCGGGGTGCTGTGCGAGCTGGCCGTGCCGGTGGTCGCCGAACTGCGGATGCAGACCTCCTGGCACCCGCACCACATCGCCGAGCGGTACGGGCTGTTCACCCTGATCGTGCTCGGCGAGACGGTGGCGGCCGCGACGGTCGCGGTGCAGTCGGCGGTGGACGAGCACGAGGAGCTGGGCCGGCTGCTGCCGGTGGCGGTCGGCGGCCTGCTGATCTGCTTCGCGGCCTGGTGGATCTACTTCGCCCGGCCGGTCCACGAGCACCTGCGCTCCAACCGGCAGGCCTTCGCCTGGGGGTACGGCCACTACCTGGTGTTCGGCGCGGCCGCCGCGATCGGCACCGGACTGGAGGTGGCGGTGGAGTCGGCCGTGCACCAGGCGGAGATCTCCGCGACGGCCGCCACCGCGACGGTCACCGTGCCCACCGCGCTCTACCTGCTCACGGTCTGGCTGCTGCACTCCCGGCACACCAAGACCGGCTTGGCGCAGGCGCTGGCCCCGACCGGGGCGGTGCTGGTGCTGGCCTGCACGGCGTTCGGGGGCTCCGGTGTGCTGGTGGCGGGCCTGGTCTGCGCGCTGACCGTGGCGGTGGGCGTGCTGCTGCACAGTCGGGAGGGCTGACGGGGGCTGATTCTCAGGCGCAGTCCAGCAGGATCGGCTCGTGCCGGGCCAGCCAGGCCAGGTAGGCCGGGTTGACCTTGGCCAGGTCCAGGTAGGCGGCGCGCAGTTCGCCGTACAGCGCGTCCAGCGCGGGCTGGCTGAGCGCGCGGGGGCGCCAGGTGAGCAGCAGTCGGACGGCCAGCGGGTCCCCGTACACGGGGCGCACCACCGTGCCGGGACCGGGGGCGGAGGTCGGCTGGCAGGGGCGGACGGCCTCGCCGGAGGCGACCAGTTCGGCGGCGGTGGCGTTGTCCCGCACCTGGACCACCCGGGGGTTGAGCCCGGCATCGCTGAACACCCGGCGCATCGCCGCGTACTCGTGGTCGGCGGTCGGGTCGACCATCCAGGTGTCCTCGGCGAGGTCGGTCAGGTGGACGACCGGGCGGGCGGCGGCCGGGTGTCCGGCGGCGAGCGCGACGAACTGGGGCTCACGGGCCATCAGCACCCGGTGCTCGGCGTCAGGCGGCACCCGTAGCGGGAAGCCCTCGCTCTCGTAGACGAAGGCCACGTCCAGCTGGTCGGCGGCGACCATCCGCAGCAGGGCGCTGGCCGAGACGTCGACGTGGATGGTGGTGTCGGTGTCCGGCAGCCGTTCGTGCACCCGGCGCAGCCAGGCGGCGACCGCCCGGCTGCCGACGCTGCCGATCCGCAGCCGGCGCTGCCGCCCGGGGCCGGCCGCGTCGCGGGCCTCCTGGCGGGCGGCGGCCACCAGCGCGGCCATCTCGGTGATCACCGGCCGGGCCCGGGACAGCACCGAGTGGCCGAGCGCGGTGGGCCGGCTGCCGGTCTGCTCGCGGGTGAACAGGGTGCCGCCGATGGCCCGTTCGATGCGGTGCAGCTGGGTGGTGAGGGAGGGCTGGGTCATGCCGAGCTGGAGCGCGGCCTTGCGGAGGCTGCCGGTGTCGGCGATAGCGCACACCACCCGGAGGTGTCTCACGTCGAGCTCCACGCCCGGAGCATAGACGCCACCCGGCCTTGTCGCCAAGGACATGACAGAACAAAGCGCGGCGGGAGGGCATGCTGCGGGCCCCGCCGGTATGCGGCGGTGCTATCGCCGGTTGACATCATCCGCCGCGGGCCCGGGCGGGTCGAAGCTCAGGGACAGCGAATCCGCCCCGGCCCCACCGGGGCGCCCCCACCGTCGCCGCAGCCGTGTCCGGCCCCCACCGGCCCCGGCGGTTCGGCGTACCGCGAATCCGGAGCCCCCACATGAAGCGATCCGTGCTGTCCGCGACCCTCGGCCTGGCCCTCGCGGCCGGTCTCGCCGTGCTGCCCGCCACCGCCGCGTCCGCCGCCACCCCCGGCCCGGCCGTCCAGGGCTACACCGCCTCGACGTACGCCGGTTCGGCCGCCGAGGCCGCGAACAACCAGGCGTTCTTCCACGCCGTGATGGCCTCCGCCAAGGCCAGGCAGGCAGCCAACCCGTGGCTGCAGACCGTCACCGTCACCTACGACACCGCCAGCGCGCCCTCCTTCACCAGCCAGATATCCCAGGCCGCGCAGATCTGGAACAGCTCGGTCAGCAACGTCCAGCTCCAGGCGAGCAGCGGCACCGGCGACTTCTCGTACTACGAGGGCAACGACAGCCGCGGCTCCTACGCCAGCACCGACGGCCACGGCCACGGCTACGTCTTCCTCGACTACCAGCAGAACCAGCAGTACAGCTCGCTGCGCGTCACCGCGCACGAGACCGGGCACGTGCTCGGCCTGCCCGACAACTACTCCGGCCCGTGCAGTGAGCTGATGTCCGGCGGCGGCCCCGGCCCGTCCTGCACCAACCCCTACCCCGACAGCAACGAGCGCGGCCAGGTCGACAGCCTCTGGTCGAACGGCGTCGAGTCCGTGAACTAGGCAAGCCCGTGAACTGGGCAAGTCCGTGAACTGGGGAAGCCCTCGAATCGGAGGAGCCCGCGAACTCGTTGCGGCACCAAGGAAGTTGTCGATGCCCTTCGGGTGCGGCGGGCCGCCCGGCCGGAATCGGGTGGCCCGCCGCTCGGTTGCTTCCCCGATCGGGAGCCTAACCGCCGGTGGAGCGGAATGCCAGGGGCACGCGCGAGTCAAGGCCGGTTAAAGACATCTCAAACCCCTTTTCCGCAAGGGGTATTGATCGAAGCTATCGCGGGTTGACATCATCCGCCCGCCCGCCGGGCTGCCCGAAGCTCTGGGGACATCACCCGCTGACCAGGTGTCCCCCAGGGCCGGCCCCCAACCGGCCACGGCACCACCGGAATCGGAGCCCCCACATGAAGCGATCCGTGCTGTCCGCGACCCTCGGCCTGGCCCTCGCGGCCGGTCTCGCCGTGCTGCCCGCCACCGCCGCGTCCGCCGCCACCCCCGGCCCGGCCGTCCAGGGCTACACCGCCTCGACGTACGCCGGTTCGGCCGCCGAGGCCGCGAACAACCAGGCGTTCTTCCAGGCCGTGATGGCCTCCGCGAAGGCCAAGCAGGCCGCCAGCCCGAACCTGGCGACCGTCGTCGTCACCTACGACGCCAGCTCGGCACCGACCTTCCGCACCCAGATAGCCAACGCCGCGCAGATCTGGAACAGCTCGGTCAGCAACGTCCAGCTGCGGGCCGGTTCGGGCGGCGACTTCTCGTACTACGAGGGCAACGACAGCCGCGGCTCCTACGCCAGCACCGACGGCCACGGGCGCGGCTACGTCTTCCTCGACTACCAGCAGAACCGGCAGTACAACTCGGTCCGGGTGACCGCGCACGAGACCGGGCACGTGCTCGGCCTGCCGGACCACTACTCCGGCCCGTGCAGCGAGCTGATGTCCGGCGGCGGCCCCGGCACCTCCTGCACCAACCCGTACCCGAACAGCACCGAGCGCAGCCGCGTCAACTCCCTCTGGGCGCGCGGCTGACCTTTCTGAGGACCACACCTCGGCCCGGCCGCAGTCCGCTGCGGCCGGTCCGGGGCGTTGTCGGTGCCGCGTGCGAGCATTCGGGCGAGACCCGTTCGCCCCCGACCGTGAGGTGCCGCCGCCATGCCGCGTTCCGCCCCCGACCAGCTCACCGACCTGCCGTACGCGGACCTGCTCCGCCCCCACACCGGGCGGCTGCGCAGCGACGAGCGGTACGACACCACGCACTTCGACGGCGGCGAGCACACCGACGAGTCGGCGGCCGGGGCGGCGTTCCTGGAGTGCGCCTTCACCGGGGTCGCGCTCAGCGGGGTCAAGCTGCGCCAGGCCCGCTTCAACGAGGTCTGGGTGCAGGCCGGCCGCTGGGTGGCCTGCGACCTGAGCGACACCGAGTGGCAGGACAGCGCCTTCGTCGGCGGCGTGCTGGCCGGGGTCGCCGGATACGGCTCGGCGTTGCGCCGGGTGGTGTTCCGCGGCTGCAAGCTGGAGGCGGTCAACCTGCGGGCGGCCGTGCTGCGGGACGTCGTGTTCGAGGACTGCCTGCTGCGCGACGTGGACTTCGGCGAGGCCAAGCTGACCGAGGTGTCCTTCCCCGGTTCCACGCTGGAGGAGGTCCGGCTGCGCGGTGCCACCCTGAAGAAGACCGACCTGCGCGGGGCCGCCCGGCTCGGACTCGCGGACGGCCACCAGGGGCTGCGCGGCGCGGTCATCAGCTCCACCCAACTGCTGGAGCTGGCACCGCAGTTCGCCCAGGCGCTGGGAATCGAGGTCAAGGACCGCTGACCAGCCGCCCGCTCCGTCCCTCCCCGGCGTTTCCGCCGCCCGTTCAGCCCGGCGTCGCTCGGTGACACCCGGACGAACAGTCCGCCAACCCTGCCGCGCGCATCTGGTGGACGCCTCCGGCCGGGGTGGAAGATGCTGCGCGATCGATGAGCCCCGACTTGTGTACACAACATCGCCAGATCGCCAGTGAAGGGACGGGCCGGGCTGATGGCCGAGCTGAGTCGTAGGAAGTTCGTCACGCTGTCCGGTGCCGCCGCGGCGGGACTCGCCGTGGCAGGCACCAGCGCCGCAGGGGCCGCCCCCGGCGCGCCCGCGGTGGCCTCCACCGCCACGCTCCAGCAGACCGGCACCATCAACGACGTGCAGCACGTGGTGATCCTGATGCAGGAGAACCGCAGCTTCGACCACTACTTCGGCACGCTGCGCGGCGTGCGCGGCTTCGCCGACCGCAGCGCCATCCAGATAGCCGGCGGCTACAGCGTCTTCAACCAGCCCAACGGCCTGCTCGGCCGCCAGTACCCGTGGCAGTTCAGCCAGACCAAGCCGGCCGGCGGCGCCGACCCCGAGCGCCTCGCCCAATGCAACGGTGACCTCAGCCACGGCTGGAGCGATCAGCACAAGGCCTGGAACAGCGGCAAGATGGACTCCTGGGTCGCCGCCAAGGGCAACGTCCGCACCCTCGGCTTCCTCACCCGCCAGGACATCCCGTTCCACTACGCGCTGGCCGAGAACTGGACCATCTGCGACGCCTACCACTGCTCCGTGCTCAGCGCGACCGGCCCCAACCGCACCTACCACTGGTCCGGCCAGATCGACCCGGCCGGCAGCGCCGGCGGCCCCGCGTACGACGGCGGCGACGAGAAGGGCCTGCGCTGGCAGACCTACGCGGAGGCACTGGAGAGCGCCGGCGTCAGCTGGAAGGTCTACCAGAACGCCGCCGACAACTACGGCGACAACGCCCTCGCGTACTTCACCCAGTTCTCCGGCGCCCCGGCCGGCAGCCCGCTGGCCGTCAAGGGCATGGGCTCGGTGCCCAAGGCCACCGGCAGGACCCCGGACGACATCGCCGCCGCGATCAGGGCCGACGTGCTGAACGGCACCCTCCCGCAGGTCTCCTGGATCGTCCCCGACCAGGCCTCCTCCGAACACCCGTACGCCACCCCGGCCGACGGCGCGCACTTCGTCCACCTGGTGATCGACGCGCTGAACGCCGACCCGAACGTCTTCAACTCGTCCGTCCTGTTCATCAACTACGACGAGAACGACGGCTTCTTCGACCACGTCCCGCCGCCGGCCGCCCCCGCCGGCACCCCGGGCGAGTTCTACAACGGCACCAACATCGGCCTCGGCTTCCGCGTCCCCATGATCGCCGTCTCGCCCTGGACCCGCGGCGGCTGGGTCAACTCCGAGACCTTCGACCACACCTCCGTGCTGCGCTTCCTGGAGACCTGGACGGCCGCCCTCGGCACGCCCGCGCAATGCCGGAACATCAGCGACTGGCGCCGCCGCGTCTGCGGCGACCTGACCAGCGCGTTCGACTTCGCCAACCCGGTCTACGGCCTGCCCGGGCTGCCCGACACCTCGCAGACCATCGGCCTGTCGGCGTGCGGCCCGCTGCCCAACCCGGCCCCGGTCAACAACCAGTTGCCGATCCAGGAGACCGGCACCCGGCCGGCCCGCGCCCTGCCGTACCAGCCGAACGCCAACCTGGACCACCTGGAGTTCGGCTCCGGCGGGGTGATGAAGGTCTGGATCACGATGGACAACGGGGGCACGGCAGCAGCGAAGTCCGCCCACTTCGCCGCCTACGCCAACGCCTACCGCAGCGGCGGCCCCTGGCAGTACACCGTCGACCCGGGCGGCACCACCAGCGACTTCTTCAACTGCGGCACCAACTTCGGCGGTGGCCCCTACGACCTCACCGTCGTCGGCCCCAACCGCTTCCTGCGCCGCTTCAAGGGCGACGCCACCAAGGCCGGCAAGAACGCGGCCGTCACCGCCTCGTACGCGGTCGAGCCGGGGACGGGCAAGCTGGCGGTCTACTTCAAGCTCGCCAACTCCGGTACGACGCCGCTGACCTTCACCATCGCCTCCAACAACTACCGGACGGACGGCCCCTGGACGTACCAGGTCCCCGCCGGCGGCAACGTCACCGATTTCTTCAACGCCGTGGCCTATAACAACGGCTGGTACGACTTCACGGTGACGGTGGACGCGGACGCCGGCTGGTCCCAGCGCTTCACCGGCCACCTGGAGACGGGCACCCCCAGCGTCACCGGCTGACGGTCGTTGCTACATGGACGGAGACCCCACTACCCGCCTCGCCGGGCAGTGGGGTCTTGGGCGGACCGAACAGGGGGATCGGACGGCGAAGTCGCACGGTCCCGTCGCCACCGTGGATGCCGTGCTGGGGCTGGAGGTCTCCGTGCACCCACCCTTCGGCGTGGAGGTCTGCCACGGCGCGGCACAGCCCGACCGCAGCGGCCAGGGCCTCGTCCCGCCCTCCTTCGCTCTTGCGCAGGGGGCGGAGGGCCTGCCAGGTGGACGGTCCGACCAGCCACGGGGTGACGAACCAGACGCCGTCGTCGAACCGGCCGGCGGTCACGGTGTAGCCGGGGAGCTGGTCCAGCACCGAGGCTTCCCGCGCGGTGACCTCGGCGGCCTCGCCGGTGCCGAGCTTGATACTCGCGACGCCCCGCGGACCGGTCGCCTTCCAGACCGCCGAGCCCCGCCGGTTGCTGATCTCCTCCAGCTCCAGCGGTCCGCAGATGGCCGCCGCGGTTTTCAGCGCTTCGGCGGCCTCAGGAGTGAACTCGCCCATTCTCTTACTGCCTTCCACTCGCAAGGGATGTGCCGCTTGCGAGATGCGTCGGACCCGCTCCGAATGCGCCGGCCTGCTCCCCTTGCGCTCTTGAATGTCCGTCATCTCTGCGGAACGGTAATGCAAGGACGCGCAACCGGCTTGGCACGGGAGGACCCGATGGCACTACGGTTCAACGGGATGGACCCCGAGACCCAGGGGAACGGATCGCCGACGGTGTGGGTGGACGACCACGAGCGGGAGCTGGTGTTCCAGGGCTGGAAGCCCAGGGAGGAACTGCTGACCGAGGTCAGCACGACCGAGTGGGTTCCTGGCCACACGATCGGCGTCCCCGAGGGTGAGGCCGTGGTCCGTATCCCGCTCCGCATGGCGGCGATCATTAGGAAGGCACTCGATGACGCAGAACGTTCCGGACTTCTCTGACCTGCTCAAGGCCGCGCAACACTCGGCCGTGCACCTGGAGATGCGTGACTGGTACGGCGTGGGCGATGAGTCGACGGACTTCGCACGCTTCCAGCGGAGCGGCGTCCACCCCGATCTCGACCCCGAGTCCGAGGGCTGGGCCGGGTGGGTGCCTCTCGTCCGGGAGGCCGTCAGCCGGGGCGTGGTCATGCGCAGGGCCCGGATCGTTTCGGAGCCGGTGACCGACTACATCCGCTTCGAGCACGCCGGGACCGCCGTGAACGTCGCGGCCGGCGAACAGGTCCGTTGGCTTCCGCGCCGCCGGGCGTCGGACATCGCACTACCGGGCAATGACTTCTGGGTCTTCGACGGCCGGTTGGTCGAGTTCAACCACTTCACCGGCGTCGGGGACTGGGCCGACCCCAAATATGAACTGTCCGAGGACCCGGCGGTGGTGAAGCTCTGCGTCTCGGCCTTCGAAGCCGTCTGGGAGCGGGGCATCGACCACCCGGAATACACCGTCTGACCTCTGCGATATCCCACCGGACAGCCAGTTCATGCCCGCTTCTCCCTCATCCAGCGCGCAGGCCGCCCGCGCCGCCGTTGCCGCGCGTCTGCGCGAGCTGATGCTGGACGCCGGCCTCAAGGGGCAAGAACTGTCTGCCCGGTGTGGATGGCACCCGGCGAAGACCTCGCGCATCCTCTCCGCGAAAACGGCCCCTTCCGATGCGGACGTTCGGGCCTGGTGCATCGCCTGTGGCGCCGAGGAACAGGTGCAAGACCTCATTGCCACGGCGCGCGCTGTGGAGTCGATGTACATGGAGTGGCGTCGGCTCCAGCGCAACGGCATGCGCAAGGTCCAGGAGGACGTCTACGCGCTGAACGAGCGGGCCCGTCTGTGCCGGGTGTACGTGTCCAACGTCGTGCCCGGATTCTTCCAGACGCCGGCCTACGCCACGGCCTTGATGCGCTCCATCACGCAGTTCCAGGGAACTCCCGACGACGTGACAGAGGCCGTTGCCGCCCGCGTGGCCCGCAGCCGGTTCCTGTACGAGGGCGGCCGCCGGTTCGTGGTGTTGATGGAGGAGTCAGTGCTGAGGTACCGCATCGGCGATACCGAGGTGATGCGTGGCCAGCTTCGGCACCTGCTCACCGTGGGGCCGCTCGCCACCGTCTCCCTCGGGATCGTTCCGTTCACCGCCCAGCGCACCGTCTGGCCGCTGGAAGCGTTCTACTTGTTCGATGACCGGCACGCCGTGGTGGAGACCCTGACAGCCGAGATCAACGTCAGGCAGCCTCGCGAACTGGCCGACTACGCCAAGGCGTTCGTCCAGCTGTCCGAAGCGGCCGTCTACGGGGACGCGGCTCGCGCCGTGATCACAGCCGCGCTCGACACTCTCGGGTGAATCGGCGCAATATCTCGCAACTTCGTTGAGGCCGGGCGTGGCTTCTCCCTACCGTCGTTGGTGTTGCTCGGGCCGTGGAAGAGCACGGCAACGAAGAACATGGAGGCGCAGCACAGATGACAACCGCACCGTGGGGCACGACCCGAATGGGTCCGTACCCGGACACCCGCTCGGTCCCTGCCGTCTCGGCCGTGATCGACCCCGAAACGCAGGTTGCCGTGTTCGTGGACGATCAGGGTCGCAAGGTCGAGATGGGGGCGCACGGCACCAGCACGGAGACCAGCACGCCCACGAACACGGGCGGCGGTGACGGGCAGAGCGGCGGGCAGAGCGCACCCACCGACATGGACAGCATGCCAGCGAACGACCAGGACCAGGGCGCCGGCTGACATGGCGCAGGATCGACACCGGGCTGTCCTGGTCCTGACCAACGCGCACGACGTGACGGCCGATGTGGTGCTCCGCATCCTGGCCGAGCGCCGAGTCCCGGTCGTCCGGGTGGACCCCGGTGCCGATCTGCTCGGGGGTGCCTCGCTGACCGCCCACTACAGCAGGAGCGAGCAGCGGGGCACTCTCCGCACATCAAGCCGGGAACTCGACCTCACTCGGGTGCGGTCGGTCTGGGTCCGCCGGCCCTCGCCCTACCGGGCGCCGCCGGGACTGGACGAACACGCGTCCAAGTTCACCAGTGCGCAAGCATTTTGGGGTGCTGGCGGCATCTTCGCGTCGCTTCCCGACGCCCACTACGTCAATCACCCGTGGCACATCCGGAACGCGGAGTACAAGCCCGCACAGCTTGTCGTGGCGGGCCGGAGCGGTTTCCTGGTGCCGAACACGGTCATCACCGCCGATACCGACGAAGCGCGCCGGTTCTGCGCCGACCAGTCCGGCGGAGCCGTCTACAAGCCGGTGTGGGACAGCCGGTACCGAGCCCCCGACGGCACTGCGCAAACGGTGTGGGTACGGGAAGTCGATCCGGCCGAGATCACCGACGCCGTGTCCGTGTGTCCGCACATGTTCCAAGCCGCCGTGTCCAAGTCGTTCGACGTGCGGGTGACCGCCGTGGGTGACCGGTTGTTCGGTGTCCGGATCGGCAGTCCCGATCTCGACTGGCGCGAGCGTCAAGACCTGATGACGTGTACGCCGATCGAAGTGCCCGGGCCCGTTGCGCGCTCTGTGATCGCTTATCTGAACGAACTCCGCTTGGTTTACGGTGCGTTCGACTTCGCGGTGACCGCCGCAGGTGACTGGTACTTCCTTGAGTGCAACCCCAACGGCCAATGGGCCTGGCAGGGTGTCGACACCGCTTCGGCGATTGCCCACGCCATCGCCGACCAACTGGAGAAGGGCCCCGACTCGTGAGCGCATCGGCTCAGCTCCGCGCCGCCCTGGTGGACGGGCTCACCGGGGACGATGCGGTCGACGATCCGGCCTGGAGGGCCGCCGCGTTGGCGGTGCCCCGGGAACTGTTCGTCGGATCGTTCTTCGCGGCGGTCCCGGGAAGCAATCCGACCGCGTACCGCCCGGTGCACAGGACCGACCCTGGTTGGCTGGAGCAGGTCTACTCGAACGAGACGCTGGTCACCCAGCTCGACGGGCGGACCCGCCCCGAGGACGTGGCCGAGGGGGCGGTGATCGGGACTCCGTCGTCATCGTCCACCTTGCCGTCGCTGGTGCTGCGCATGTGGCACCAGCTCGGCGCCGAGACCGGGCACCGGGTGCTGGAGATCGGCACGGGGACCGGCTACTCGACCGCCCTCGGCGCGCACCGCCTCGGGGACGCCAACCTGACCAGCATCGAGTACGACCCGGCGGTCGGCGCCACTGCCGCTGCCGCGATCAAGGCGGCGGGGTTCGCTCCCCGGCTGGTCATCGGTGACGGGCTGCTCGGCGACCCGGACGGGGGCGAGTACGACCGGCTGATCGCCACCTGTGCGGTCCGGTACCTGCCACCCCGCTGGCTGCACCAGGTGAAGCCCGGCGGCGTCATCCTGGCCACCCTGTCCGGGTGGGGGCTCGGGTTCGGACTCGTGCGGCTGGTCGTGACGGCCCCGGGAGAGGGGACGGGGCTGTTCATGCCCGGCTACACCAGCTTCATGATCGCCCGCCCGCACGACCGCCCGCCACGCCAAAGCCTCTCGCTGCTTCCGGGGGACGAACGTCCGTCGCGGATCGACCCCGAGGTCATCGGCACGTGGACCGGCAGTTGGGTCGCCCAGCTCGCGGCGCCCTCGGCCGAACGGATGGGAGCCGGCGGGCACCAGATCCTCTCCGATGTGGCCACCGGATCGCAGGCCCGGACCATGCCCAACCCTGACGGGGGATGGTCCGTGGTTCAGCGTGGCCCGCTCCGGCTCTGGGACCAGGTGGAGAACGCCGTCGAAGCCTGGCAGCGGGCCGGCGAGCCGCACCAGGAGGGGTTCGGCATGACGGTCTCGGCGGCCGGGCAGCGGGTCTGGATCGGAAGTACGGACGGACCGGGCTGGAACCTGCCGATCTGACCCTTGTGCTCAGACCGGGCGTCAGGCGGTGTCGAACTCGCCGGCTCGGAGGGCGGAGACGAAGGACTGCCAGGCCTCGGTCGGGAAGAGGAGGGCCGGGCCGTCGGTGTCCTTGGAGTCTCGGACGGGGACGGTCCCGGACGGGATCAAGTTCCCCGCGACCTCGATGCAGTCGCCGCCGTTGCTGCTGTACGAAGACTTGAACCACTGAGGCTCGGCGGTCACGGTAGTTCCTCTCTCAGCTGGCTGATCAGGGCCACAGACTCGGCTTGTGAGAGTGCGAGGGCCTGTAGCTGATAGTAGGCCGTGAGCATCGGCGGTACTGCGCCGCTGTCCCGTTCCAGGTTCCCTTGTTGCGCTGATTCGGCGTAGGACATCAGCGATCGGTCCGGAAGGGTGATGATGTTCACCGGGAGATCGAACGATCGTTCCTCGCCTATGGCGTACGGAGCCACCTGGAGAACGGTGTTGGGCATCCGGGCGAAGGCTGCAAGCTCGTCGAGCTGGGCGGCCATGATGGACTTTCCGCCGACCGGCCGTCGGATGCAGCTCTCATCCAGGACGACGTGGATCAGCGGAGGGGTTTCCCGGCGCAAGTTCGCCTGTCGGCGCGCAAGGTAGGCAACCCGCTCCTCGGCCTGGTCCTCCGTGATGCTGCCCCGCCGGAGCGCGCCCGCCGCGATGGCCCGTGCGTAGTCCATGGTCTGAAGCAGCCCCGGCACGATACCCAAGGTGAACAGTCTCAGTTCCACCGCCCTTGACTCGTGCGCGACGTACTCCGGGAAGCCTTCGAGGAGCGCCGAGGTCTTGAGGTCGAGCGCCTTGCGGGCGAACACGCGATCCCATCCGAAGGCTTTGTCAAGTTCGCGAGCCAGACGCGGCGTTGGGGGACGTCGACCAGTTTCCACGGCTGACACGTGCGTGGGTGAATAGCCGATCGCGCTCGCCAAATCTTCCTGCCGCCAACCCCGTTCCTCTCGTGAGCTGCGGAGGAACGCACCGAACTCTGCGGCTGGAGACGAGTCGGGGTCCAGCTCGGCCTTGTTCATGAACCACTCTCCAAGCACGTTTGAGAGGTTGAAGGACGTCCAATGCTAGAGGACAGTGGCGACCCCGGGTAGTCGTTAAACTACGGAACGGAGTCAGCTGTGGTGAGCAAGGAGTCCCCGACCGGGCCGCTCTACCGCCCGCAGGTCGGCGAGTTGGTCGAGGACGGGACGACCGGCAGGGGCGTCGTCTCCATGGGCGTCCCCGCCGAGCCCCGTGGTCGGACCGCGTGAAGCGCCAACCGGCGCTCGGCGTCGACGTGTTGGCCGCCATCCTCATGGCCGGTGTCGTCGCGTCCGAACCGATCATCCGGCGGGCCACCCAGCGGCGACTCGGCCGGGACCGCCGCCGATGACCGGCCCTCCGACCTGCCCCGCACCGGACTGCTGCGCCCCGGTCGATCTGCTCAACGACGCCAACGCGGCCGGACGGACGTGGAACTGCCCGAACTGCGCCCGGTGGGGCGTCGCCTGGTCGTCGGGCTACCTGGCGAACCAGCCGTTCGAGGAACCCCTCGTCGTCCTCGGCCGCCGGAAAGTCCGGAAGGTGGTGAACCGCGATGCCGATGTTCGGGCGCGCGTTCCTCGGCCTGATGCGTAAGGCTCGGGTCACCTGCTTGTGGCTCTGGGGTACACACCTCCAGTTCGCGCCGCCGGTCCTGTGGCTCAGCCCTGAACGGCGCCGAGCGGTCGCGGCGGTGGAGCGGACACTCGCCGAGGAATGGCACATCCGGCAGACCTGCGACGAGGCCGCCCGGGACGCCCTGCACGCCGAGCTGTGCGAGGTGATGGCCGGACTCCACACCCCGGCCGTGTCCCGTCGCCGGCCCCGGGCGGTATCCCGGCCGCCCAACCGGCCCACCTGATACGACGCGGCTCAGACGAACGGGCCGCGCGGGAACCACGGGTCGCGGACCTCCCGGGGCCCGTCCGGAGTCAGCAGGGTGAGGGTGTACGGCGAGGCCGCGTACTCGGCGAGCTGCACCGAGCCGTAGCGGGTCTCCAGTTCGGCCTGCACCGGGACCGACAGCCTGCTCAGCGCCCGCCGCAGTTGCAGCGCGTCCCGGCGGCTGATCGGGTGCGGGGTGCGCAGGACCAGTCGCAGCGGGCTCAGCGGTCCGGCGACCGGCACGCCGGTGCCCAGCTCGTAGCCGACCGCGCCGATCGGGCCCCAGGACAGCCGGTGGTCCGCGACCAGCCGGCCGACCGCCGGCAGCAGGGCCAGCGCCGGAATCCCGGCGACCCGCTCGGGGTCCAGCCGCCCGCACCGCCCGGCCAGCTGCTCGGGCCGCAGCGTCCGGGCCACCGCGGCCCAGGGCGCCAGCGCGTCCAGCCGCTGTCCGGGGCGTGGCCCGCGCACGATCACCGGGATCCACTGCTCGGGGGCGGCCTCCGGGTCCCGGGTGCAGCGCTGCGGGTGCGGCACGTCCGCCGGGGTGCCGACCAGGGAGGGGGCCCGGCCGACCGTCACCCAGGGGTGCACCCGCAGCACGGCCCGCGTCCAGTCCGGCAGCTCGCCGCCCGCCAGCGGGCGCAGCGAACTGGGGCACTGCATCAGCAGCAGGTCGTGGGTGCCGGGCAGCCGCCCGTCCAGCGCGGCCAGCGGCCCGACCCGCCGGCGCGGCCCGTCGTGGGGGTCCTCGGCGGTGCGACGGGCTTGGCGGGCGGAAGGTGCGACGGTCACGGTGGGCTCCAGACGGTGGCGTCAGTTCGGCCGACGGCTCCAATCTGCGCCGGGTGCCCGCCTCCGCGCCACGGCCGTTGGGCGCGTTCACCAGGGACCAAAGGCTCAACGTGCGACTCCGGGTGCCCGGTGTGAGAGTGGGGGAAGCCCGGTATCCGTTCGGAGGAGGAGTCATGGGCATCTTCGACAGGTTCCGCCACAAGGCGCACGAGGCGACCGGGCAGGACGCCGCCGAGCGTGCCGCCATCGCCCACGACGAGGCCGTGGACGCGTACAGTCCCGAGATCGAGCGGGCCCGCGAGACCCAGGAGGCCCGCGAGTCGGAGCGGCGTGCCGCCCAGGACGAGGCCGACCGGCGCGCGGCCGAGAACATGACGGCCGAGGGCGACCCCTGGGGCTGAAACCCCAGAAGACCCCCCAAGCCGCAAGCTCCAAGTCCCAAGTCCCAAGTCCCCAGGTCACCGCGCCCGCGGCGGCAGCGGCGGGCGTCGCAGATCCGGCCGGGGGGTGTCCTCCGGCGGGGGAGCCGCGGCGGGCGCGTCCTCCAGCAGGTCCAGCGCCAGCTGGACGGCGGCGACCAGCTCGGGGTGGCGCCCGCGGGCCCAGTCGCGCGGGGTGCGCAGCACGTGCACGTCCGGTTCGACGCCGCGGTTCTCCACCGACCAGCCGAGTCCGCCTTCGAACCAGGAGGCGTTCTTGGGCACCGAGATCCGGGTGCCGTCGCCGAGGGTGTGCCGCCCGGTCATCCCGACGACCCCGCCCCAGGTCCGGTTGCCGACGACGGGGCCGAGGCCGAGCAGCTTGATCGCCGCGATGACCACGTCGCCGTCCGAGCTGGTCGCCTCGTCGGCGAGCGCCACGAGCGGGCCGCGCAGTGCGTGTCGGGGCCAGCGGACCGGCTGGCGGTCCCGGCCGAAGTCCCAGGCGAGGACGTGCCGGGTGAGTTTCTCCAGGACCAGTTCGGAGACGTTGCCGCCGGCGTTGCCGCGCACGTCCAGGACGAGTGCGGGCTTGTCCAGCTCGCGCCGCAGGTCGCGGTTGAACTGCGCCCAGCCGGAGCCGCCGAGGTCCGGGATGTGTAGGTAGCCGCACCGGCCGTCGCTGAACTCCCGGACCAGGAGGCGGCGTTTGGTCACCCAGTCCTGGTAGCGGACGGCCCGTTCGTCGGTCAGCGGGGTGACGGTGATCCGCCGTACCGGGCCGTCCGGGCTGCTACGCAGGGCCAGTTCGACGGTGGTGCCGCCGGTGCCGGCCAGCAGCGGCAGCGGGCCGCGCACCGGGTCCACCGGGCGGCCGCCGACGGCGAGCAGTTCGTCGCCGTCCCGGACGCCCTGGGCGGCGAGCGGGGCGCGGGCGCGCGGGTCGGAGGTCTCGCCGGGCAGCACCCGCTCGACCAGCCAGCGTCCGTCGGGGGAGCGGTGCGCGTTGGCGCCGAGCAGGCCGAGCGGCTGCTGGCCGAGCGAGGGCCCTTCGGCGCGCCGGGACGGGGTGACGTAGGCGTGCGAGGTGCCGAGTTCGCCGAGGAGTTCGCGCAGCAGGTCGGCGAAGTCGTCGGGTGAGCAGACCCGGTCCAGCAGCGGCTCGTACTGGGCGGTCAGGGCGGGCCAGTCCAGGCCGGACATCCGCTCGTCCCAGAACTGGTCCCGGACGATCAGGGCGGCCTCGTGGTAGGCCTGGCGCCACTCGGCGGCGGGGTGCACGGTGTGGGTGATCCGCCGCAGGTCGACGGTGCTGCCGGCGCCACCGGTGACCGGGACGATCCGCAGGGTCCCGGCCGAGTAGACCGCGATCGAGCCGCCGTCCCCGGAGACGGCGTAGCCGTCCAGCTTGTCGACCAGGGTGGTGCGGGTGCCCCGGGCGAGGTCGAAGTACTCCAGCGAGGGGCGGCCGGAGGTGTCGTCGGGGCTGGCGAAGGTCTGCCCGAGGGTGCCGGAGATCGGCCAGCGCAGCCAGACCAGGCCGCCGCGCACCGCGTCGGTGGCCGAGTACTTGGAGGCGATCACCGGGAACTGCAGCAGCCGCTCGCCGATGCCCTGCGGGTCGACGCGGACGGTGCCGTCGCCGCCGCCGTTGCCGTGCGGGGCGCCGTCCTCGGCGGGCGCGGCGAACGGGGACGGCGTGTCGGCGGTGAGCGGGACGAGGTAGGGGCGGCAGCCGAGCGGGAAGGAGAGGTCGCCGGTGTGCACGTCGTGGACGGGGTCGAAGCCGCGCCAGGACAGGAAGGCCAGGTAGCGGCCGTCCCGGGTGAACACCGGCTGCTCGTCCTCGAAGCGGCCGTCGGTGACTTCGGTGACCGGCCCGGGTGCTTCGGTGCGGGTGAGCCGGATCCGGCGCAGTGAGCGCCCGGCCACCGGCTGGGACCAGGCGATCCAGTGCGAGTCGGGGGAGAAGCGGGCGCTGGAGACCGGCCCGTAGCCGGAGGCGGCGAGTTCGCGGACGGCGCCGTCGGCGGCGGCGACCAGCAGCAGCCGCCCGTCGGAGGCGGCGACGGCGAGGTGGGCGCCGTCGGGGGAGGCGGTGAGTTCCAGGACGCGGCCGATCCGGTCGGCGGCGAGCACCCGGTGGCGGTGCTTCTCCGTTTCCTCGTGCCCCGGCAGCGGCATCACCTCGATCGCGTCGGCGCCCTCGGCGTCGGTGATCCAGGCGGCCTCGCCGGTGTGTCCGAGGATCACCGGCAGCCGGGTCCGCACCCCGGGGGTGTCGGCGAGCGCGCGGGCCGGGCCGTCCTTGTGGGTGAGCCAGTACTGGCTGCCGCGCACGGTGATCACCCCGGCCCGGCCGCTCTGGTCGCAGGCCAGGTCCTTGACCTGGGAGGCGGCGCTGACCTGGTACGGGCGGCGGCCGGCCCGGGCGCCGCCGAGCGGGACGGCGAGCCGGCGCGGGGCGGGGGCGTCCAGGCCGTCCAGCAGCCAGAGGTCGCCGGCGTGCTGGTAGACGATCCGGGTGCCGTCGGTGGCGGCCTCGCGGGCGTAGTAGGAGGCGTGGTCGGTGTGCCGGCGCAGGTCGGTGCCGTCGGGGCGGCAGGAGTAGACGTTGCCGATGCCCTCGTGGTCGGAGAGGAAGGCGACCCGCCCGGCGACGGGCATGGGGGAGGCGAGGTGGCCGGGGTGGCCGGCCAGGATCTGTTCGCCGTCCGCCCAGAGCCGGCCGGTGGCGCCGCCCCGGTAGCGCTTCCAGGCGGCGGGCTCGTGCGGGGCGGCGCCGGTGAGCAGCACGGTGCGTTCGCGGCTCATCTGGGCGTCGCCGACGGGGCCCCAGGGCATCCGGTGGCCGGGGGAGCCGTCGGGCGGCAGGGCGTGCGCCCAGGTGTAGTGGCCGAACGGCTCGTGGTAGGAGGTGACGGCGAGCACCTCGCCGTCCGGCAGCCAGCCGCGCACCCGGGTGTCCTGGCTGCCCCAGTGGCTGAGCCGTTCGGCCTCGCCGCCCTCGACGGGGGCGGTCCACACCTCGGGGGTCAGGTTCAGCCAGCTGGTCCAGGCGAGGGTGCGGCCGTCGGGGGAGAAGCGGGGGTGGCTGACCCGGGTGCGGTCGCAGCTGACCCGCCAGGCCCGGCCGGCGGCGCCGGCGGCGTCGAGCGGGGCGATCCAGATGTCGTCCTCGGCGGTGAAGGCGAGCAGCCCGCCGTGCAGGTGGGGGTAGCGGAGGTAGCCGGGCGGGGTCACCCCTCCATCCTTCGACGGAGTGTCACCTCCGGCAACCGGGGCGGCCCGTCGGGGCTGCCTGGCGGACGGTGCGTAGGCCGCGGACCGGTCTGGACCATTGACACCGCAGTGTCGAATCCACTTCAGTGGTCTAGTCCAACTTGGGTGCCAGGCCGGGCCGCTCCCCCCCACTGGCGCGTGCTCCGGCGTGCCCTCGGACGTCCCCCACGACCGCGCCATCGCAGGAGCCCCCGCATGCGCAGAACCACACCCGCACCCGCCCCCGCCCGCCGGAAGCAGTCCCGCACCCTGCTCGCCGCCGGCACCGCCTCCGCCGTCGCCGCGGCCACCCTGGTCGGTGTCACCCTGGGCCTGGCGCCCGCCGCCTCGGCCGGCGAGTTCCTGGTCAACGGCGGCTTCGAGTCCGGCTCGCTCGGCCCCTGGAGCTGCACCGCCAACTCCGGCAGCGTCGTCACCAGCCCGGTGCACGGCGGCGGCTACGCCCTCGCCGCCGCGGCCACCGCGGGCGACACCGCCCAGTGCGGCCAGACCGTCACCGTCGCCCCCAGCACCACGTACACGCTCAGCGCGTACGTCAACGGCTCGTACGTCTACCTGGGCGTCGACGGCGGCGGCCCCAGCACCTGGACCCCCGGCACCGGCGGCGGCTACCAGAAGCTCAGCCTCAGCTTCACCACCGGCGCCACCCAGACCAGCGCCACCGTCTACACCCACGGCTGGTACGGCCAGGGGACCTACTACGCGGACGACGTCTCGCTGGACGGGCCGGGCGCCCCCAGCCCGACGCCGACGCCCACCGGGTCCCCGACGCCCACGCCGACCGCGACGCCCACCGGGACACCGACGGGAACGCCCACCGGCACCCCCACCGGTACCCCGACCGGGACACCGACGGGAACGCCCACCGGCACCCCCACCGGCACCCCGACCACCCCGCCGCCGCCCGGCAGCCACGCCCTGGTCGGCTACCTGCACGCCAGCTTCGCCAACGGCGCCGGCTACACCCGGATGGCCGACGTCCCGAACTCCTGGGACTTCATCGACCTCTCCTTCGGCGAGCCCACCTCCGTCACCTCCGGCGACATCCGGTTCAACCGCTGCTCCGTCACCGACTGCCCGACCGTGGAGTCCGACGCCGACTTCAAGGCCGCCATCGCCGCCAAGCGGGCCCAGGGCAAGAAGGTGCTGATCTCGATCGGCGGCCAGAACGGCCAGGTCCAGCTGACCACCACCGCCGCCCGCGACACCTTCGTCAGCTCGGTCTCGGCGATCATCGACAAGTGGGGCCTGGACGGCCTGGACATCGACTTCGAGGGGCACTCGCTCTCCCTCAACACCGGCGACACCGACTTCAAGAACCCGACCAGCCCGGTCATCGTCAACCTGATCTCCGCACTGAAGACCCTCAAGGCCAAGTACGGCCCGGGCTTCGTGCTGACCATGGCGCCGGAGACCTTCTTCGTCCAACTCGGCTACCAGTACTACGGTTCCGGTCCCTGGGGCGGCCAGGACCCGCGCGCCGGGGCGTACCTGCCGGTCATCTACGCGCTGCGCGACGACCTCACCCTGCTGCACGTCCAGGACTACAACTCCGGCTCCATCATGGGCCTGGACAACCAGTACCACTCGATGGGCGGCGCCGACTTCCACGTCGCGATGACCGACCTGCTGCTCAACGGCTTCCCGGTGGCGGGCAACACGAACAACATGTTCCCGCCGCTGCCCGCCTCCAAGGTGGCCATCGGCATGCCGGCCACCACCAACGCCGGCAACGGCTACGTCGCCCCGGCCGAGGTGAACAAGGCCCTGGACTGCCTCACCAAACTGGCCAACTGCGGTTCTTACGTGCCACGTTCGGGCGCCCAGCCGAACCTGCGCGGGCTGATGACCTGGTCCGTCAACTGGGACCAGTTCGGGGGCCGGGAGTTCTCCAAGAACTTCGACGGCTACTTCCGCCGCTGAGGTGACGTCGGTGGGAACCGTGCTTGAACCTGACACCGGTGTGAGGATCGAGCATGGTTCCCATGGCGACCACACAGCTCCCGACTCCCTTAGCCCGCACCCCTTTTCCCCTGCCCGCCCTGCTCGCCCTGGCCACCGCCGTCTTCGTCACCGCGCTCACCGAGACCCTGCCCGCCGGCGTGCTGCCCGGGATGGGCGGGGCCCTCGGCGTCAGTGAGTCGGCCGCCGGGCAGACCGTCACCGTCTACGCGCTCGGGACCGCCGCCACCGCGATACCGCTCACCGCAGCCACCGCCGGCTGGGGCCGCAAGCGGCTGCTGCTCACCGCGATGGCCGGCTTCGCCGCCGCCAACACCGTCACCGCGGCCTCCGCGAACTACCCGCTCACCCTGGCCGCCCGCTTCCTCGCGGGCGTCGCGGCCGGCCTCGCCTGGGCGCTGCTGGCCGGGTACGCGCGCCGGCTGGTGCCGGTCGAGCAGCAGGGCCGGGCCATGGCGGTGGCGATGGCGGGCGTGCCGGTGGCGCTGTCGCTGGGAGTGCCGGTCGGCACCTTCCTCGGCCAGGCGCTCGCCTGGTGGGTGCCCTTCCTGGCCATGACGGCACTGGCGCTCGGCGTGATCGGCTGGATCGCGGCCCTGCTGCCGGACCAGCCCGGACAACCCGCCGGTGAGCGCGCCCCGGTGCGGAGCGCGCTCACCGTGCCCGGGGTGGCGCCGGTGCTCACCGTGACGGTGCTCTTCGTGCTCGCCCACACCATCCTGTTCACCTACATCGCGCCCTTCCTCGACCGGACCGGCCTCGGCGACGCGACCGACACCGTGCTGCTGGTCTTCGGCCTGGCCTCGCTGGCGAGCATCTGGTTCACCGGTTCCCACATCCACCGCCGGCTACGGCAGTTGACGATCGGCGGTGCGCTGCTGGTCGCCCTGTCCGCGGGCCTGCTCGGCCTCTGGTCGCACAGCACACCGCTGGTGTACGCCGCCGCCGCGCTCTGGGGCCTGGGCTGGGGCGGCGCCCCGACCCTGCTGCAGACCGCCGTCGGCGACGCGGGCGGCGAGCGGGCGGACGCCGCCCAGGCGGTACTGGTCACTCTGTGGAACGCCGCGATGGCGGGCGGCGGCGTGGTCGGCGGCCTGGTGCTGGGCCGCCTGGGCACCGGCGCCCTGCCCTGGACGGTGCTCGCCCTGATGCTGCCCGTCCTGGCGGTGGTCACCGGCGCCCGCCGCCACGGCTTCCCGACCGGGCGCCGTTAGCGCAGCTGGAGCCCGTTGGCCAGCAGCTCGGCGACCAGCTCGGGCCGGGCCGTCGCGACCGAGCCCGCCGAGTACGGCGGCTGCGGGTCGTACTCGATGACCAGCTGGATCGCCTCCGCGGTCGCGTCCCCGGCCATCAGGCCGGTCAGCGTCAGCGCGAGGTCGATCCCGGCCGAGACCCCGGCCGCGGTCGCGTACTTGCCGTCGACCACGACCCGCTCCGTCCCGGTCGGCTCCGCCCCGAACTTCTTCAGCGCGTCGAGGCAGCACCAGTGCGAGGTGGCCCGGCGCCCCGCCAGCAGTCCGGCGGCGCCCAGCAGCAGGGAGCCCGAGCAGACCGAGGTGGTCCAGGTGGTGGTGGCGTCCACCGCGCGCACCCACTCCAGCACGGCCTGGTCGGCCAGCCGGGCCTCCGTCCCGGGCCCGCCCGGGACGAGCAGCACGTCGGCCGCGGCCACCTCGTCCAGGGCGGCCTCCGCGGTCAGCGACAGGGTCTTCATGTCGGTGCGGACCGGGCCGCGCTTCGCGGCGGTGAACACCACCTCGGCGCCGGGGATGCGGGACAGCACCTCGCAGGGGCCGACGGCGTCCAGGGCGGTGAACCGGTCGTAGAGCAGAACGGCGATGCGCATCAGTGTCCTCCAACAGGATCGGGTCGGAAGCGGCGTCGGTACTCGGCGGGCGGGGCGGCCAGGGACCGGACGAAGGCGCGCCGCATCGCCTCCGGGGTGCCGTAGCCGCAGGAGCGCGCGATCTCCTCGATGCCGTCGGCGGTGTCCTCCAGCAGCCGCCGGGCGGCCTCCAGCCGGACCCCGTCCACGTACCGGCCCGGGGTCACCCCCACCTCGGTGGCGAAGGCCCGGGCGAAGTGCCGCGGTGACAGCGCCGACCTGCGGGCCAGCGCCTCGACCGACAGGTCGGCCTCCGGGTGCTCGGCGATCCACCGCTGCACCTCGCGCAGCGGCTGCCGGGCCGCCACCTGGGCGGCCAGCTGGGTGCTGAACTGGGCCTGGTTGCCCGGCCTGCGCAGGAAGACCACCAGGTGGCGGGCGATCAGCAGGGCGGCGTCGCGTCCCAGGTCCTCCTCGACCAGGGCCAGCGCCAGGTCGATCCCGGCGGTGACCCCGGCCGAGGTGGCGACGTTCCCGTCCCGGACGTGGATCGGGTCCGGGTCCACCTCGACGTCCGGGAACCGCCGGGCCAGCGCCTCGCAGTACGCCCAGTGCGTGGTCGCCCGGCGCCCGGCCAGCAGCCCGGCCTCGGCGAGCAGGAAGGCCCCGGTGCACACCGACACCACCCGCTCGGCCCGGCCGGCCAGCTCCCGGATCCGTGCCACCAGCGCACCGTCCGGGAGGTCGCTGCCCAGCCCGCCGGGGACCAGCAGGGTGTGCACCGGCCCGACCCCGGCCAGGTCCGTGTCCGGCAGCAGCCGCAGCCCGCTGTGGCTGCGCACCGGCCCGCCGCCCGGGGAGGCGGTGGTCACCCGGTACGCCCCCGGCTGCCCGGCGGCCGCGCCCGCCCCCGCGAACACCTCCACGGGACCGGTCACGTCGAGGCTCTGCACGCCCTCGTAGAGGACGACGACCACGCTGCGCGCTCTCATGCGACCAGCCTGTCACCGGGCCGCAGTGGCAGCAATGACCCGTTTCCCACCTTTCCTGCCACAGTCGGCGGGGATGCCGGTGGGATTGCCGGCGGGGAGCGCGGAAACGCCGGAAGGCCCCTCGCTCTCGCGAAGGGCCTTCCGGCTGTCTGTGCGCCGCCAGGGACTCGAACCCCGGACCCGCTGATTAAGAGTCAGCTGCTCTAACCAACTGAGCTAGCGGCGCCTGCTGACGCGGAGAACATTACCTGGTCAGCAGCCGAAACACACAATCGGCCCGGGTGGCTGCGCACGCAGCGTCACGGCACCAGGACCACCTTGCCCCGGACGTGCCCGGCGCCGACCAGCCGGTGGGCCTCGGCGGCCCGCTCCAGCGGCAGCGCCTCGGCGATCTCCAGCCGCAGCCCGCCCGCCTCCCACAGCCGCACCAGCTCGGTCAGCCGTGCGGCCGTGCGCGGCCCCCGCAGCCCCCGTACGCCCAGCCGCTCGGCCTCCGGGTAGTCGACCACGGTGCCGATCCGGCTCCGGTCGGCGACCAGCTCGACCGAGGCCGCCAGCGCGCCCCGCCCGGCGGCGTCGAAGGCGGCGTCCACGCCCTGCGGCGCCACCGCCCGGACCCGCTCGACCAGCCCCTCGCCGTACGCGACCGGGATCGCGCCCAGGTCGCGCAGGTAGTCGTGGTTGCGCTCGCTCGCGGTGCCGATCACGGTGGCGCCCCAGGCCCGGGCGAGCTGGACGGCGACGGTGCCGACCCCGCCGGAGGCGCCGTGCACCAGGACGGTGTCGCCGGGGCCCACCGCGAGCAGGGTGAGCGCCAGGTGCGCGGTCTGGCCGGAGGCGGAGAGCGAGCCGGCCTGCTCCCAGGGCATGCCGGCGGGCTTGGCCACCAGCTGGGAGGCGTCCACCGTGACGAGCTCGGCCTGGCTGTCCAGGAAGCGGAAGCCCAGTACCTCGTCGCCGACCTGCCGGCCGGAGCCGCCCGGTCCGAGTCGGTCCACCACTCCGGCGAACTCGTTGCCGAGGACGAACGGCGGCTCGACGACGGCCCCCGGCGGGCGGAAGCCCTCCCGGATCGCGAGGTCGACCGGCTGCACCCCGGCCGCGAGGACCCGCACCCGCACCTCGCCCGGTCCGGGTTCCGGGTCGGGCACCTCGGTGACCCGCAGGACCTCCAGACCGCCGGACCGCGTGACGGTGACCGCCTTCATGTCTGCTCCCGCCCTCTCGAATGTTCGACATTCGACTGCTTGACTGTTCGAACACCCCCGATCCTCGGACCTGAAGTCCGCTTGAGGTCAAGCGATTGTTCGGCGTGTCTTCACTGATGGGCGCATTGTCAGATTTATCCTGGGCGGCGCTCAGCCGTCCGTTGTGGAGAGGAACGTTTCCGTGGGCCAGCTGCCCCTGTTCTTCCTGGTGCTGCTCGCCTCCGTGGTGACCATGCCGCTCGCACGCAAGACCGGAGTGCCGCAACCGGTCCTGATGACCCTGCTCGGCATCGTCATGGCGCTCGTCCCGCAGATCCCGGACGTCACCATCGAGCCCGAGCTGATCCTCCCGCTGGTCCTGCCGCCGCTGATCTTCGCGGTCGCCCGGCGCTCCTCGGTGCGCTACTTCAAGGCCAACGTCCGCTCGATCCTGCTGCTGGCCGTCGCCCTGGTGGTGGTCACCACGGCCGCGGTGGCCGGGGCGGTGCACTGGCTGCTGCCCGCCCTGCCGGTCGCCGCCGCGATCGCGGTCGGCGCGCTGGTCTCCCCGCCCGACCCGGTGGCCGCCGTCGCGGTGGCCGGCAGCGTCGGCCTGCCCCGGCGCCTGGTGTCGATCCTGGAGAGCGAGGGCCTGTTCAACGACGTCACGGCGATCGTCGTCTACTCGCTGGCCATCGAGGCCGTGGTCAGCGGCGACTTCTCGATCGGCCACGCGGTGCTGCGCTTCATCCTGTCCGCGGTGCTCGCCGTGGTCGTCGGCATCGCCCTCGGCTGGGTCAACACCAAGCTCGCCGAGCGCCTGGACGACCCGACCCAACAGGTCGCGCTCAACCTGCTGGTGCCCTTCGCCGCCTACGCCATCGCCGAGGAGATCCACGGCTCCGGCGTGCTCGCGGTCGTGGTCTGCGCGCTCTACCTCGCCGAGCGGGCCTCCGACGCCGACGCCGTCTCCTTCCGGCTGGTCGGCAACGCCTTCTGGGAGGTCGTCGAGATCCTGATCACCGGCGTCGCCTTCGGCCTGATCGGCCTGGAGCTGGCCACCGTGCTCAAGGAGGCCGGCCGCGGCTGGACCGGCTTCATCGGCGACGCCGCCGTGGTCATCGGCGTGGTCGTGGTGGTCCGACTGCTCTGGCTGCTGCCGGCCGGCTGGCTGTCGAAGAAGCTGCGCAGCGGCGACGACGAGGACACCCCGTTCAGCTGGAAGGAGAGCGTGATCCTCTGGTGGTCCGGCATGCGCGGCGTGGCCACCGTCGCCCTGGCCCTCGCCATCCCGCTCACCCTCCACTCCGGCGAGGAGTTCCCCGAGCGCGGCCGCCTGGTCTTCATCGCCTTCAGCGTGGTGCTGTTCACCCTGCTGGTGCAGGGTCTCACCCTGCCCTGGCTGGCCAAGCGGTTCGAACTGGACATCGACCAGGACAAGCACGAGCAGGCCGTCCGCCAGCTCTGGTGGCGGGCCGCCAAGGCCGGGCTCAGGCGGCTGGGCGAACTGGAGGAGCAGGACCGGCTGCCCGCCGAGGTCGCCGACCGCCTGCGGGACCGTCAGCACGACCGGCTGGCCCGGCTCTGCCCGGAGAACTACGCCGAGGAGGAGGCCGCCGAGGCCAAGCTGCGGCTCAGCCAGTGGCGGGCCGCCCGGGAGGTCGAGCAGGAGATGATCGCCGCCTCCCGGCGCGAGATGCTCGCCGCCCGCAGCGAACTCGGCGCCGACCCGGAGCTGGTCGACCAGGTGCTGCGGGGGCTGGACCTGCGCTCGGAACGCAAGTGACGGCCTGTCCGGCCCCGCCGGGCGGAATGTGCGCGACCGGCTCCGCGGTTGCATAGGCTGAGCCCGGGCAGGCCGTCAACGGAGTCGGCGCACCACCAGTACCCGCACGACCTCGCGAGACCCTCACCGCCTGGCCCTGCCGGTTTCCGCACCCAGATGAATCGAGGAACCACCGATGTCGGAGACCCGTGCCGACGCCCGCACCCCGCTCGACCGCACCCCGCAGTGGGCCGCCCTCGGCAAGCACCGGGCCGCGCTGGGCGAGACGCACCTGCGCGAGCTGTTCGCCGCCGACCCGGAGCGCGGCCGCCGCTACACCCTCCAGGTCGGCGACCTGCACGTGGACTACGCCAAGCACCTGGTCACCGACGAGACGCTGGAGCTGCTGCGCGAACTCGCCGCGGCCACCGGCGTCGCCGAGCTGCGGGACGCGATGTTCCGCGGCGAGAAGATCAACAACACCGAGCACCGCGCCGTCCTGCACACCGCGCTGCGCGCCCCGCGCGGTGCCGTGATCGAGGTCGACGGCGAGAACGTGGTGCCCGCCGTGCACGCCGTCCTCGACAAGATGGCCGGCTTCGCCGAGCGGGTCCGCGGCGGCGAGTGGCGCGGCCACACCGGCAAGCCGATCCGCACCGTCGTCAACATCGGCATCGGCGGCTCCGACCTCGGCCCCGCGATGGCCTACGAGGTGCTCCGCTCGTTCGCCAAGCGCGACCTCGACGTCCGCTTCGTCTCCAACGTGGACGGCGCCGACCTGCACGAGGCGGTCCGCGACCTCGACCCGGCCGAGACGCTGTTCATCGTCGCCTCGAAGACCTTCACCACCATCGAGACCATCACCAACGCGGTCTCGGCCCGCGACTGGCTGCTCACCGGGCTGGGCGCCGGCACCGAGGCGGTGGCCAAGCACTTCGTCGCGCTGTCCACCAACGCCGAGGGCGTGCGGGACTTCGGCATCGACACCGACAACATGTTCGAGTTCTGGGACTGGGTCGGCGGTCGCTACTCCTACGACTCGGCGATCGGCCTCTCGCTGATGATCGCCATCGGCCCCGACGCTTTCCGCGAGATGCTGGACGGCTTCCACCTGGTCGACGAGCACTTCCGCACCGCGCCGCCGGAGCAGAACGTCCCGCTGCTGCTCGGCCTGCTCGGCGTCTGGTACGGCGCGTTCTTCGACGCCCAGGCGCACGCCGTGCTGCCCTACTCGCACTACCTGTCGAAGTTCACCGCCTACCTCCAGCAGCTGGACATGGAGTCCAACGGCAAGTCGGTGACCCGCGACGGTTCGCCGGTGACCTGGCAGACCGGCCCGGTGGTCTGGGGCACCCCCGGCACCAACGGCCAGCACGCCTACTACCAGCTGCTGCACCAGGGCACCAAGCTGATCCCGGCCGACTTCATCGGCTTCGCCAAGCCGGTCGCCGACCTGCTCCCGGGCCTGGTCGCCCAGCACGACCTGCTGCTGGCCAACTTCTTCGCCCAGACCCAGGCGCTGGCCTTCGGCAAGACCCCGGAGGAGGTGGCGGCCGAGGGCGTGCCCGCCGAACTCGTTCCGCACAAGACCTTCCAGGGCAACCACCCGACCAGCACCATCCTGGCCGCCGAGCTGACCCCCTCGGTGCTCGGCCAGCTGGTCGCGCTCTACGAGCACAAGGTCTTCGTCCAGGGCGCGATCTGGAACATCGACTCCTTCGACCAGTGGGGCGTCGAGCTGGGCAAGGTGCTCGCCAAGCGGATCGAGCCGGTGCTGCTGACCGGCGAGGGCGCCGAGCAGCTGGACAGCTCCACCGCCGAGCTGGTCGCCCGCTACCGCGCGCTGCGCGGCCGCTGAGCCCCGGTCGGGCCGTCCGCTCCGGCGGGCGGCCCGGTCCTGTTCCCTTGTTCCCTGATTCGCTGATTCGAGCGGGAAACGCCGAGAGGCCCCTTGCTTTCGCAAGGGGCCTCTCGGCTGTCTGTGCGCCGCCAGGGACTCGAACCCCGGACCCGCTGATTAAGAGTCAGCTGCTCTAACCAACTGAGCTAGCGGCGCCTGCTGACAGAGAAGACTTTAGCAGCGCCCGGGGTCCGCGCCAAAATCGAATACCGGCCGTCCTCCGTTCACCCCCCGGTCACGGCCGCCGCGCCGGCGGGCACGGCCGCAGCCGGCTCCCGGGCCGCACGCACGCACGCCCACAGCACCACCGAGGCGCCCGGCAGCCACGGCTCCCGGTCCTCCGGGGCGACGATCCACCGGCCGGAGCCCAGCCCGGGGGAGTCCGGGCCGTTCACCATCCGCTGCACCGGCGGCACGGTCACCGCGTCGCCCTTGCCGTGGCACAGCAGGGGCGGCACGTCCCGGGCCCACTCCTCCCAGGCCAGCAGCCTGCGCAGCCGGGGCCCCGCGCCGGGCTGGACGAACAGCAGCGTCCGCCCCCGGTAGGAGGCGACCGGCCCGCAGCCCGGCCCGGAGGCCCACAGCTCGTCCAGCACCCGGCGGCCGAACAGCGACGGCATGCTGATCACGTCGAAGGCGCGCCCGCAGGGCAGCACCGAGGGTGCCCACGGCCGGGCCTCCCAGAGGGCGCGCATGCTGCGCGGGTACTCGCTGGCGGAGGCGAGCCAGGCCTCGCCGGCCACGGTGACGTACTCCACCGACTGATACGTCCAGATGTCCACGGACAGCAGCCTGTGCCGTCCGCGGGCCGGACGGGAGGGAAAGCACGGTTTGCCGTACAGGACGACGGGGAACGGCGTACCCTTCCCCGCTCGCGCATATGCCAGCGGCTGATGCCGGAGCACCGGGGCCCGGCGCTCCGGCGCCCCGTGCCCGGCTGCGCTCAGTCCTCGTGGCGGCGGGGCTGGAGCAGCCCGCGGCCGTACTCGATCATCTTGGCCGCGTAGTCGGGGGTCCAGTCCGCCCGCTGCGCGATCTCGGCGTCGGACAGCGCGTCGAAGCGGCGCGGGTCCGCCAGCTGTGCGGCGGCGACCGCCTGGAAGTCGGTGGCCCGCTCGGCGGCCGTCCGGAAGGCCAGGGCCAGCTCGGTGGAGCGGCGCAGCAGGTCCGCGGGGTCGTCGATCGACTCCAGATCGAAGAATCGTTCCGGCTCCGGTTCGGCGGACTGCGGCTCGAACAGCAGCTGCACCGGACGCAGACGCCGCGCGGGGTCGGCCTGACCGCCGTGGTCGGACGCCTTCGTGTGGGAGTCGGGCATGAACGGACACCTCCGGGTCTCGGTGGGGGTGGGCGGCGGCTGCTCCGGGCCGCGCCGCACGGCCGTGGCCGCCGTCCATTGTCGCGCGGCGGCGGCCGGTAACGGAACGGTGCGCGTGCGGGCGCTATTCCCCCGCACGCGCCGGGGTCGCGCTACTCCTTCGGGTGGTCGGGCGCGTGCGGTGGCGTCGGGGCGTCGGGGCCGTCGTTGTCCCGGGTGTTCCAGCGATCCACCACCCCAGGGAGAACCCATGCCCCTACGCAAGGGCCTCGCGGCCGGACTCCTGCTGATCGCCCCGGCCCTCGGACTGGCCGCGGCACCTGCGGCCGGGGCCGCCGAGACGACCGTCGTGGTGACCGGGCCGTGGAGCGGCCCGGGCGGCTGGTCGATGGCGACCTGCCCCCAGGGCTCCCACCTCACCGGGGGCGGCTACGTCTTCCGGCCCGCCGCCTCCGGCGACGCCGTCCTGGTCAACGCGCCGAACCCCGACGACCCGAGCACCTGGGCGGTGCGGGCCGAGCACGGGACCGTCCGGGCCTACGCCGCCTGCGAGACCGAGACCGAGACCGAGACCGAGACCGAGACCGAGACCTGACCCGCCCGGCCGGTCAGCCCAGCCGCACCCGGTGGCCGCTCAGGTGGTGCAGCACCTGGTGGTTGGCCTCCCAGCCGTCCGGGAAAGCGACCGGGACGCCCAGCTGGACCGGCTCGGTGGACGGGTGCTCGTCCAGCAGCTCGCCGATCCCGGCCCGGGCGACCACAATGCAGGCGTGCCGGTGCCGGGAGGCGAGCACGCACAGCCGGCCGGTCTCCAGGTGGAAGGCCGTCGCGTCGGGCCGCCCGGACAACGGGTGCAGCACCACCGTGACGTCGTACTCGCGGCCCTGCAACCGGTTGGCGGTGTCCACCGTGACGGCCGGGCCGGCCGCCTGGTCCACCGGGACGCCCACCCTGAGCAGGGCCGCGCGGACGGCCGCGGCCTGGTCCCGGTGGGCGGTGCCGACCGCGATCCGGTCGGCGGTGAGAGGTGCCTCGCCCTGTTCGGAGCGGGCGGTCAGCCCGCGCTCCAGCAACCGCCGGACGGTGGCCGCGACGGCCGCCACCGCCTGCGGATCGGTCCGCACGGTGTGCCGGGCGGGCAGCTCCAGCAGCGCCCAGCCGTGCTCGGCGGCCCGGTCGATCGCGGCGTCCAGCGCGCCGCCGTCCGGCCGGACGGCGGCGCTCAGCCGGCGGTCGTCCGGGCCGGTGCCGGAGCGGAACGGCGTGTACGGGTAGAACGCCCGCGAGATCAGCGGCGCCGCGCTGGCCGGCAGCCGCCAGGAGACCGGCAGCCGGTGCGGCTCGATCTGCGGGTTGTGCGCCAGCATGGTGACCACGGCGCTGCTCGACGGGTCGTACGACAGGCCCGCCCACTGCTCGGTGCCGACCACGGTGAACGGGTCCAGCTGGCCCGGGTCGCCGACGAACAGTGCCCGCTCGAACAGCCGGGCCACCGCGAGCAGGGCGTCCGAACGCATCTGGTACGCCTCGTCGACGATCGCGTGCCGCCACGGCGCCTCGGCCCGCACCCACTGCCACTTCGCCGAGGTGGAGACCACCACGTCGTGTTCGACCAGCTCGGCGACCTTGTCGGAGGGCGTGACGTTGGCGTGCTTCAGCACCTCCGGGCCGGGCCGGGCGTCGGCGGCGTGCAACCGACCGATCGTCAGGTCCGGTGCCTTCTCGGCGAGTCGGCCGACCAGGTCGTCCACCTGGCCGTTGGTCTGGGCGACGATCATCAGCCGCTCGCCGGCCTCGACCAGCTCCCGGGCCGCCCGCACCACCAGCGTCGACTTCCCGGCGCCGGGCGGGGAATCGACCACCACGCCGCGCGGGGCGCCGGCCGCCGGGTGGACGGTCGCGGCCAGGATCCGGGCCACGGCGGCGTCGGCGGCAGCGCCCGGGGCCTGCTCGGCGCTCAACTCGGCCATCATTCCCACTCCTCGGAGACGGACGGGGCGGGCGCGGGTGCGGGCGCGGCGCCGGGCGGGCCGCCGTGCGTCCACGGGGTGTCGTCCGGCTCGGGCAGCGGCGCGGACTGGCGGACCGTCAGCTCGAACAGGGTGAAGGTGACCGGATCGCCGGGCTCGGGCAGGCTGCCCGGCTCGGGCTCCTTCCTGCGCCCCATGCCGGACAGCAGGCGCAGGGTGATGGTGCCCCCGGCCGGGTCGACCGCCGCGATCTCCGCCTTCTGCGGGGACCGGCCGCCGCCGGCCTCCGGCTGGGGGGACCCCCACACCCGGTGCGCCTCCCGTCCGAGGTCCGCGTGCGGGCGGTCGGCGGTGCGCAGGGTGATCAGCGGGCGCGGCTTGGGGGAGCGGCCGGTGGTGTCGTAGTCCGGCACCACCTCGGTCACCACGCCGCTGAACGCCTCGCCGGACAGCCGGTGTTCGGCCATCGCCAGCGGATCGTCCAGCGCCTCCTGGACGTCCAGCCGGGTCTGCTCGCGCTCGCGCTGGGCGAGCTTGCGGGCGGCCGTGACGGCGTCGTCCTGCCGCGGCTGCGGCGGCTCGCCGGCCGCCAGCCGGTCCCGGTGGCCGGTGTAGGACCAGCGGTCGCCGGTCCAGCGTTCCGCCAGGTGCCCGGCGGGCGGCAGCCCGCGCAACAGGTCCAGGCCGCGCCAGACGTCCCGCCAGGTGGGCAGCAGCACGGCCGCCAGCACCTCGCGCAACTGCTCGACCGCGGCCCGGACGGCCGCCCGGGCACGCTCGGCGGCGGCCTCGTCGCGCTGCTCGGTGCTGTGCTGAAGGGCGGCCGTGGCGGTGTCGTAGCGGGCGATCGCCGGGGCGAGCACGAACTCGTCGAAGCGCGGATCGGTGGCCGGGCCGGCCGGCGGGTGCAGCAGCTGCCCCCGGTCGTCCCGGGCGGACTCGGCGCGCTCGGCCGCCTCGGCACCGGTCAGGCCGTCCGGCGGGGCGTGCCAGGCCAGGTGGGCGGCCAGGTGCTGGTCCTCCAGGTGGCTCTGGCCGGTGGCCCAGTGCCGGGCCAGCAGGCCGGTCATCGGCAGCAGCAGGCTGGTGCCGGGCACCTGGGCGCGGTCGGTGAGGTGGGTCAGCCAGCGGCCGAGCAGCGGCACCCGCACCGGCGCGGGGTACGGCCCCGGTTCGTCGTCCTCGACCGTGCGGCGGAACCGGGTGGAGCGGCCGAGCAGGGCCAGGTGCCGCACGCCCGCGCCGTTCGGCACGATCAGCTGCGGCGCGTCGGCGCACAGCTCGCGGAACACCTGGGTCTTCTCGCCGGTCTCCGGGTCCTTCTCGGAGCCCTCGATCTGCTCCACGTCCTCGGCGAAGGACTCCAGGTAGGGCAGCAGGTCGGCGGCCAGCTCGGCCAGGAAGTCGAACCGCAGGGTGCGGTTGAGCGGCTGCGGTACCAGGTGCAGCCGGGGTGCGTCCCGGTCGGTGCCCAGCAGCACCGCCAGCGGCGCGCCGGCCTCACCGGCGGCCGTCAGCGGCACGACCACCATCGGGCGGTCGGACAGGTGCCGGTGCCGGACGGTGGCCAGCGGCTCGGCCCGCCCGCTGCGGACGGCCTCCAGCCGGGCGAGGGTGGTCAGCAGGCTCATGCGCCCGCCCCCGCCTCGGGCCCGCCGCGTTCGCGTACGGCCGTGCTGCGCCCGCTCATGCGTGGCCCGCCGTCGGGGCCTTGCCCAGCGCCTCGGCGCGCAGCGCGGCCGCGTAGGCCAGCCGGTCGGCCGCCTCGTCCACGTCGGTGTCGGCGTTGCCGTCCAGGTCGGCGTTCTCGTCCACGGCGGCGGCGGTGCCGGCTTCGGCGGCGGCCAGGGCCCGCGTCACCGTCCGGATGCTGCCCAGTTCGCCGCGCACGCCCCGGCCGAGCTGCTCGACCCGGTCGCCGCAGCGGGCCTGGGCGCGGCAGTGGAAGCCGAGCTCGCAGGTGGAGAGGCAGTCCGGGCCGTATGCGGCGGGCACCGCCTCGACCGAGGCGGTCAGCTCCTCGGCGGAGCGGGCCGGCACGCCCTCCTCGTCGGCCGCCAGGTCGAAGTCGGCGCCCGCCGGCAGCTCCGCCAGCAGCCGGTCGATGCCGGTCATCCGGCTCAGCTGACGGCGGGTGGTGGCCAGCTCGCGGCGGACGTCGACGGCGACGGCCGTCGGCCGGTTGCCGAAGTCCTTCGGGCAGACCAGCAGCACGCTCGACCGGGGGCTGCCGGGCAGCCGCTGCTCGGTGTACGGGTCGGCGTCGAGCGGGTGGCCGGCCAGCGCGGCGGCGGTCCGCTGGAGCGCCAGCACGTACACGGCGGCCTGGCGGGCGGCGGCGCCGACCTTGGCCGGGTCCGCGCCGCCGTCCAGCACGGGGAAGGACTTGATCTCGACCACCGTGCACCGCCCGCCGTGCACCACGACCGCGTCCGGCTCCAGGTAGGCGGTGCCGCCGGCCACGTCCAGGCGCAGCATCGGGTGGTCCAGCAGCGTCCAGGCGTCCGGGTCGGCGGCGGCCCGGGCCAGCGCCTCGACCGTCCGGTCGGCCCGGACGGCGGGCCCGGAACGGTGCAGCAGATCCGGCACCTGCAAGGGGGTGCCGCCGTCCGCCGGGACGCCGAGGTGGCCGCGCAGCGGCTCCAGCAGCGCGGCGTAGTCGTCCGCCTTCAGCCGGGACTCGAAGATCACGCCGCGGGCGATCGCGAACGGGGACTGCCCGAAGGGCGCGGGGCGGCCGAGCCGGGCGGCCAGCGCCGACTTGTCCACCCCCGCCGCGTCGAGCACGGCGCGGCGGTGGCAGCCCGGATTGGCGGCGAGCGCGGCGAGGGAACGGGCGTTCAGGCTGCGCTGCGGCGCGGGACCGCGCAGTTCGGCGAGCCGCTGGGCGAGCGGCTCAGCGTGCCCGGTGGACGGGACGTTCGTCGAGACGTTCATGGTGCGGCCCAGTGTCGCACCCGGGTCCGACAATGCGGTGCGGACCGGCCTGTTCCGGCCTGAACCGCGCGTGCGTGCCAGGTGGGGACACCCCGGGACCCGGCCGGCCCGGGCCCGAGGCCGTTTCGGTCCGCCGCCCCCTCCAGGCCGTTTCGGCCCGCCGTCGCCTTCCGGGCCGTTTCGGCCCGGCCCGCGATCGTGCCCGCCGTCCGGGTGAGGGATCATGGAACCCGGTGCTCAAGGGTGAGACCGACCGTTGCCACCGCCCCGCTGCGAGGAGCCTGCCATGCCCGCCCGAATCGTGCTGGTCCGCCACGGCGAGACCGAATGGTCGGCCACCGGCCGCCACACCGGCCGCACCGACATCCCGCTGACCGAGGAGGGCAGGGCGATGGCCCGGGCGCTCGGCGCCCGCCTCGCCAAGGCCCCCTGGAACGGGCTGCCGGACGCGCTCGTCTACACCAGTCCGCTCGGCCGCGCCGAGGAGACCTGCGCCCTGGCCGGCTTCGGGGACCGGGCGGTGGAGCGCCCGGAGCTCCTGGAGTGGGACTACGGCCAGTACGAGGGCCGCACCGGCGCGGACATCCGCGCCACCGACCACCCCGGCTGGCTGATCTGGCGCGACGGCGTGCCCGGCGGCGAGAAGCTCTCCGAGGTGGCCGCCCGGGTGGACGCCTTCCTCGCCGGCCTCAACGAGGAGCACGGCGTCCCCGAGCCGGACACCACCGTCATGCACTGCGCGGACCGGGACGTCGTCCTGTTCGCGCACGGCCACCTGCTGCGCATCCTGACCGCGCGCTGGCTGGGCCTGCCGCCCGAGTTCGCCCAGCGCTTCAAGCTCGGCACCGCCGCGCTCTGCGTGCTCTCCTGGGAGTACGGCGCGCCGGCCGTGGAGGTCTGGAACGACCTCTCCCACCTGGAGGGCCTGGCCGCCAGCCACTGACGGATCGTCAGGATCCGTCCCTCAGGCGGCTGCCGCCTGGTCGTACCCGGCCAGGAAGTGGCGCACCTCGGTCACGGCGGCGTGCGGGCGCAGCCGTTCGGCGGTGTCCGCCAGCATGCTCCGGATCCGGGCCGAGCGGACCTCGCCGAACAGCGCCACGGCGGCCGAACCGTGGTGCGCCGCACCCGCCAAGTCGCCCCGGCCGAGCCGGTCGTGGGCCAGCTCGGCGGTGTACAGCACCCGGTTGCGGACGAAGTGCGGCTTCTGCAGTGCTATGGCCAGCCCGGCCTGCTCGCTGGCGCGGTCCCAGTCGCCGAGCGCGGACCAGCACTGCGACTGCAGGCCGGCGATCTCCGCCTCGCCGAAGAAGGACATCCACTCCGGATCGTCCTCGGAGCGGCCGCGGCCGAACAGCGTGTACGCCCGGGCGATCGCGCGTTCGCAGGCGGCGCGGTCCTGCAGCAGCGCCCAGCCGCCGGCCTCCCGCATGGCCAGCAGTGCGAGCAGCCGGGCGGAGTCCAGCTGGCGGGCGGCGACCTGCCCGGCCTGGGCGGCGCGCAGCGCCTCGCGGGGGCGGCCGGCGTCCCGGGCGAGGAAGGCGCTGTTGCAGAACACGTGCGCCTCCAGTGCGGCGTCGCCGGCCATGCGGGCGGTGGCGAGCGCCTCGGCGTAGAGCGAGCGGGCGTCTGCCAGCCGGTTCGAGTCGTGCGCCAACCAGCCCACCGAGATGGCGAGTTCGCCGGCTCCGGCCTGGAGCCGGCGTTCGGTCTCCGCGCTGTACTCGCCCTCGTTGAGCAGCAGGTAGGCGGTGCGCAGCGACTGCCCGGCGCGTTCGAACAGGGTGTCGCCGCCGTGCGCGTCGTCGGCCAGCCGGATCTCCCGGACGGCCTCCTCGACGCCGAGCACCTCGGCGGCGCCGACCTTGCGGGGTGGCGGTACCGGCCCGGGGCGGCCGGGCACGAAGGCGCCGGGGCCGGGCTCGAACAGCACCGGTGCGGCGGGGTCGGTGGCGGCACTGCCGGTGGCCGCGGCGGCGGCCACGGTCGGCCGGTCGATGCCGATCACGGTGGCCAGCGCGGTCGGGCCGCCGGCCAGGAACGTACGGCGACGCACGTCGTCGTTCTCCTCGTCGAGATAGGGCGATCCATCAGGCCCCCGGGGCACCGCGACGGCCTTCGGCCACGGGGGCTTGGTCGGAGCGGCTGGGTCCGCGTACGGCGAGGCAGCGTACGGGAGTTGAGTGGAGAGTGGTGAGCGCGGGGCGGGCGGGGGCGGGAACGGTGGGTGGAGCGGGGGGGCTTCGGCCCTCCCGCCGGCACCGTCCGCCGGGCGGCGGCGGACGGCGGTCCGGGGGGAGAAGCCGAGTTCGGTGAGCGTGCGATCCGGCCACATGTGCCGGAAGACCCGCTCGTAGGCGTAGTTGGGGCAGCGGATCTCACCGGATTCGACCCGTCCGACGTAGCGGGCGTCGCAGGAGACGTGCTCCCCGATCTCCCGGGCCGCCCGGCGCACGGCCATGGCGAACTCGCCGGGTGAGCGGTCGCCGCGCAGTGCGCGCATCACGGCGTTGGGTGACGGGCGGTTCGGCTCGGCCGGTGGGGTGGCTGCCATGGTGCGCTCCGTGGTCGTGCGGAGGGTGGTGGTGCGGGGGCGCGGCCGGCGGCGCCGGAGGTGCGCGGGTGTCGGGTGCGGGGGCGAAGTGCGGGTACGGTCCGGGTGTCGGCACGGTGGTGCGCGACGGTGCGGGAACGGCCCGGTGTGGCCGGTGGGGTCGTCGCGACCCGCCACCGACAGTACCGGGCGTGACCGGTCGACCACAGCCGGTTCCTGGGAGATGTGCCCCCAATTCGGTATAAAGCGGGCGCGGTTGCGGGTTATCCGCCATGAAATGCCATGCCTTGCTGTAAGGCGCCCCGTGGCCTGCGCGGTGTCCGCCGCGTTGTCCTGATACGTGGAAGCCCAGGCCGTCGCCCCGGCCTGCCGTCCGTCCCCGCGGCCCCCACCTCCCGGGCGGCGGCGCTTCCGACCCGACGAGGTACAGGAGGGCCCATGATGGCCACCGGACTGCCGCAGTACCGACCGGCCGCCGGCGGCGTGCTCGCCGGCGCCGCCCCCGCCCTGCTCCCCGACCCGGCCGACGACCGGATCCCCGGCCGGGGCCCGGTCGAAGGCGGACGCGCGCCCCGCGGCGGCCGGCACCCCGGCCACCGCCTCGGCCCCGGACCGGACCAGGACACCCTCGTCACCGCCTGCGACACCGTGACGGTCGCCCTGCGGCACGGCCTGGAGGCGGTGGACATCCTGCGGCTCCGCAGGGCCTGCGGAGCCGTCCTGCAGAGCCGCAACGGCAGCACCGTCACCTTCCTCGTCCCCGCCGGCACCAGCGAGACCTGGCACCTGCCCGGCAGTTCCTGTACCGCCGGCGCCCTGCTGCCGACCGCCACCGACCCACGGTGGGTGATGCCCCCCTCCGGCGCCGCCTGCGCCGCCCGTCCCACCGACGCCTGGGTGCTCCGATCCGCCCTCTGCGAGGCCGCCTGCACGCTCACCGCAGGCGGCCTCGGCCCGTTCTAGCGGGCGTGCCGTGCGGATCCCGCCGGGCCCGCGAGCCTGGCCCGCCCCTCCGGCCGGATCCACCTGGCACGCCCCGGACCTCCCTGACCGGCGAGGCCGCCCCGCCCGGCGGCGATAATGGCGGTCATGGGACGAAGCAGCAGAGCAGCCCGGGGCACGGGCCGCGGCACCGAGCGCGGCACCGAGCGCGACACCGGGCCGGACGTCACCGGCCCCGGCGGCCGCACCCATGCTCAGGGCCCGCTCACCCGCCCGGTCGGCTCCGGCCTCGCCGAACTGCGCCCCGACCGGGACCGCCCCGCCGCCTGGTCGCTGCTGATCGACGGCGCCCCGCAGTCCATGGTCGACCTCGCCGACCCCACCCACCTCGGTTTCGAGTACCAGCGCCGGCTCGGCCACCTGATCGACCTGGTCGCCCCGTCCGGCCGCCCGCTCACCGTGCTGCACCTCGGCGGCGGCGCCCTCACCCTGGCCCGTTACGTCGCGGCCACCCGGCCCCGCTCCCGCCAGCAGGTCGCCGAGATCGACACCGCGCTCACCGAACTCGTCCGCACCGAGCTGCCGTTGGAACGCAGCTGGCAGATCAAGGTGCGCGGCGCCGACGCCCGCAGCGTGCTCGAACGCACCCCCGAGGGCAGCGCCGACCTGGTCATCACCGACGTCTTCTCCGGCGCCCGCACCCCGGCCCACTGCACCACCGTCGAGTTCACCGCCCTCGCCGCCCGCGCCCTCGCCCCCGGCGGCTGGTACGCGGCGAACATCGCCGACGGCTCGGCGCTGCCCTTCGCCCGCTCCCAGATCGCCACCCTCGGTGCGGTCTTCCCCGAACTGTGCCTGGTCGCCGACCCCGCCGTCCTGCGCGGCAAGCGCTTCGGCAACCTCGTCCTCGCCGGCGCGCACGCCCCCCTCCCGATCGCCGACCTCACCCGCCGCGTCGCCTCCGACGCCGCCCTCGGCCGGGTCGAACACGGCCCCGCCCTCACCGCGTTCGCCGCCGGGGCCGTCCCCGCCACGGACGCCACCGCCGCCCCCTCCCCGGCCCCGCCCCCGGGCGTCTTCCGCTGACCCCCCGGCTGACTGCCCGGTTGACCTCCCGGCTGACCGCCCGGCGGGGCCGCGTCCGGCTGACCGCCCGGCGGGGCCGCGTCCGGCTCACCGCTCGGCGGGGCGCCCGGTTGACCTCCCGGCTGACCGCCCGGCGGGGTTGCCCACCGCCGCCTGAAATCCTTTGACGGTGGTCCGGGTCGCGGCTGACAGCGGCGGTCGCCGTCCGGCCTGCGGCGGCTCGGCATCCCGACTCCGGTCCGGACGCGGAGCCGTCCCGTCCGGCGAGGAGCGCGACCCGGATCGGCAGCACGCCGCCCGGTTCGCCCCCGGGCGTGCACGTCCGCGGCTGGCGCTGGCGCTGGAGCCGTCGCCAGGAGCGTGAGCCCGGTCAGTGCCCGCGCGGCAGGCCGCGGTGCTTGCACATGGCCGCGCCGGTCAGCAGCAGCCCGGCGGCGATCGGCGCGAGGACGGCGGTCGCGGTGGCGGAGCCGTCGCCCACGGCCGTCACCGTGGCGGTGTCGGCGAGCACGAGGGTTTCGGGCGGCTGGGCGGGTGCGCCGGGCCCGACCGGCGGGGCGGTGGTGGCGCCCGTCCGGTCACGGCTCGTGGCGGGTCCGGCCGCGCTCCGCCCGTCCGGGGCGGTGGCCTCCTGGACCGGGGGCGCGTCGGCCGCCCCGGACGGGCGGGTGGTGGCGGCCGGTGCGGCGGAGCGGCCTCCGGCGGCGCCGGACCGTGCGGTGGCGGGCAGTTCGGCGGGCCCGCCCTCCCGGGAGGCGCGGGTCTCGGCGGGGCGGCCCTGGGCGGGAACGGTGTCGAGCAGGCCGGAGGCGATCGCGAAGGCGTCGGGGACGGCGGCCCGTTGCCCGGGCAGGGGGAGGCCGCCGGCCCGGATCCGGTCCTGGAAGACGCTGCCGACCGTGCCGGTGGCGCCGTCGATCCCGGCGTCGGGGACGGTGCCGGTCAGTTCCCCGGCGAGCCCGGGGGAGGGGCGGTCGGTCTCCTCGGCCGCCGGGCGCCCGGGGGCGTCGGACCGCTCGGCCGACGGCCCGTCGTGCGCGGGCCGCCCGGCCTGGACGAGCCGGCCGGGCGGCCCGCCGGCCAGGGTGCGGCGGACGGCGGGGCGGGTCTGGTCCGGCAGCGGGTCGGCGGAGGCGCCCTGCGCGCCGAAGCCCCCGAGTTGGGCGAGGAGGGCGCCGCCGGCGGCGAGGACGCGGGGCAGCCACCGGCCGATCGCGCGCCGTGCGCCGACGCCGCGGGGGGCGGGTTCCTGGGGCTTGGTCGCGTGATTGGCTCGCATGTGAGTTGAGAACGAGCGGACGGGTCGTGAGGTCACGCCCGCCGTCACGGACAGTCATCGCACGGGTGGCCCCGGGGCCGGGTTGCCCGGGGCCACCGGCCGTGGCGCGGTCAGGAGTTGGGGCGCAGCGTCCAGGTGACGGTCATCACACCGGTGACGGCGCCGTCGGCGCGGGTGATCTCGACGGTGACCGGGAACTCGGGGCGGCCGCCGGCGTCCAGCTCGGCGACGACCTCGGCGGCGGGGCGACCGAGGACGGCGGTGGCGGTGACCTCGCCCATGGCGAGCTTCTTGTAGGCGATCTCGGCGTTCACCGCGAGCGGCACGGCCCGGGAGAGCTGGTCGCCGAAGGCGGCGAGCACGATGCAGCCGCTGGCGGACTCGGCGAGGGTGAACATCGCGCCGGCGTGCGGTCCGCCGACGTGGTTGTGGTACGCGGGCTGGTCGGGCAGTCGCAGTACGGCGCGGTCCGGGGCGGTCTCCAGGTACTCCAGCTTGAGGGTGTGCGCCATCGGCACGGTGGAGTCGAGCAGCTGGCCGATCGAAGGTGTGGTCATGGCAGGAATGTTACTAGCCGGTAGCTTCTGGCGGCAGGCCTGCGCCGGGAAAACCCGAACCGCGGTGGAGAGTTGAGGAAACGCGAAAACGCCTGAGGGGCCGATCTCTCGAAGAGATCGGCCCCTCAGGCTCTGGGGTGAGTGACGGGACTTGAACCCGCGGCCACCTGGACCACAACCAGGTGCTCTACCAACTGAGCTACACCCACCATCTGTCCGGCTCGTTCCCGCTTCCGCGTTCCCGTTCCGACAGGAAGAACTCTACAGGATCCGGGAGGGTGCTCGCGCCAGGCTTTCGTCCAGGCGAACGCGGGCACCTCCCCCGGGCTCCTCCGGTCAGCCCTCCGGGGCCTGGTACTTCTCGGCGATGGCGCGCGCGGTGTCGGTGTCCGGTCCGGGCTGCGGGACGAACACCGCCTCGCGGTAGTACCGCAGTTCGTCGATGCTCTCGCGGATGTCGGCGAGCGCCCGGTGGTTGCCGCCCTTCTGCGGGCTGTTGTAGTACGCCTTCGGGTACCAGCGGCGGGCCAGCTCCTTGATCGAGGAGACGTCCACGATCCGGTAGTGCAGGTGCTTCTCCAGGGCCGGCATGTCCCGGGCGAGGAAGCCGCGGTCGGTGGCCACCGAGTTCCCGCACAGCGGCGTCCGGCCGGCCTCCGGCTCGTGCTCGCGGATGTACGCGAGCACCCGCGCCTCGGCCTCGGCCAGCGTCACGCCCTGCTCCAGCTCCTCCAGCAGGCCGGAGGAGGTGTGCATCGCGCGCACCACCTCGGGCATGCCCGCCAGCGCCTCCGCCGGCGGGCGGATGATGACGTCCACACCCTCGCCGAGGATGTTGAGCTCGGAGTCCGTCACCAGTGCCGCGACCTCGACCAGGGCGTCCTGGTCGAGGTCGAGGCCGGTCATTTCACAGTCGATCCATACCAAACGGTCATTCACACAACTCACCCTACGGCGCGATCACGCGCCGCGGGGACCGGCGGAGCCGAGCGGGGCTCCGGGGCACAGCCCTCGGCCTGGTGCTCCTCCGCGCCGCCGTGCGGGCCGTGGCCGTCCGGCCGCTCGCCCTCCCGCCCGGTCCGGACCGCGTGACCGTCCCGGGCCGGACGGGCCTCGCGCGCCGCCCGGGCACCGTCGGTCGCCGCCGCCCGGCCGCCCTGCGGACGGGCCTGCGGCACCCGTGCCTGCCGGCCCCGGAGCTCGCCCGCCCCGGTCGTCGGCTGCCCGGTGGGGGCGGGGGCCGGCACCCGGCCGCTCGCCGAGCCGTGACTGCGGGCGGAGCCCGCCGCGGCACCCGGTTCGTCCGCGGGCCGTTCGACCGCACTGCGGTGTCCCTGCCCCTGGCCGCGCGCCCCCGGCTGGGGGTGGCCGTCCTCCGCCGCCGCGTGCTCCGCGGTGCGCGGCGGACGCCCCGCCCCCGACCCGGCCTGCGGCGGCACCAGCGGTGACCGCACCGGACCGCGCCCCGCACCCTGCTGCCCGGGGTGCGGCTGCTGCGCGGCCTGCTGGTGCGGGTACGGCTGCCCGGCACGGGCGTGGAAGGCCCGGTCGGCCGGCGTCCCGGCCTGCCCCGGGGCGAACGGGCCGGGCTGGCCGTGCGGGCCCGGCTGCCCCGCCGAGGCCGGTGACGCGCCGTGCGGCAGCGGCTGGCCGTGCGGTCCGGCCTGTGCCGGTGCGCCGTTCCCGGCCGGGAACGGGTACGCGGGCTGCGCGCCGTGCTGCATGCCGTGCTGCGTGCCGTGTGCCCCGCCGAACAGCGCCGCGCCCGCCGCCGACCCGGCCGCGGCCGCCGCGTGCGGCAGCGCGCCGGGCAGCCGCAGGTCGCCGCCGTGCGGACCGGTCGGCACCGCCGACTGCGGCCCGGGCCGGCGCGCCCGGTAGCTGGTCCGGTACGCGGCCGGCGAGACCCCGAGCTGGCGGCGGAAGTGCCCGCGCAGCGCCACCGGCGAACGGAACCCGCACCGGCGGGCGACGTCGTCCACCGACAGCTCCGAGGTCTCCAGCAGCCGCTGCGCCTGGAGCACCCGCTGGGTGATCAGCCACTGCAGCGGCGCGCTGCCGGTGAGCGTGCGGAACCGCCGGTCGAAGGTGCGTCGGCTCATGTACGCGCGGGCCGCCAGCACCTCGACGTCGAACTGCTGGTTGAGGTTCTCCAACGCCCAGGTGACCACCTCGGCCAGCGGGTCGTTGCCGATCTCCTCCGGTAAAGACTGATCGATGTACTGGGCCTGTCCGCCGCCGCTGCGACGGCTCGGGACCACCAGGCGGCGGGCCAGCGCGTTGGCCGCCTCGGCGCCGTGGTCGCTGCGCACCACGTGCAGGCACAGGTCGATGCCGGCGGCGGTGCCGGCGGAGGTGAGCACGTCGCCGTCGTCGACGAAGAGCTCGCGCGGGTCCACGTGCACCCGGGGGTAGCGCTTGGCCAGCGTCGGTGCGTACATCCAGTGGGTGGTCGCCGGACGGCCGTCGAGCAGGCCGGCGGCGGCCAGGACGAAGGCGCCGGTGCAGAGCCCGATGATCCGCGCGCCCTCGTGGTGGGCCTTGCGCAGGGCGGTGATCGCCTCGACCGGCGGGGGCTGCGAGATCGAGCGCCAGGCCGGTACGACGATCGTGCCGGCCCGGGCGAGGGCCTCCAGACCGTACGGAGCGGAGAGGGTGAGGCCGCCGGTGGTGGCGAGCGGGCCGTCCTCGCCGGCGCAGACCAGCAGCCGGTAGCGCGGTACCCCGGCGTCCTGGCGGTCGACGCCGAAGACGGACAGCGGGATCGAGCTCTCGAAGATCGGGGCGCCGCCGAAGATCAGCACCGCGACGGTCTCCCGGCGGCGGCGGCCGGAGAGCTTGCGCGGGGCGGAGACCGTCATCGGGGTCGACGAGCCGTTCGCGCCCGGGCCACCGCCGTGGCCCAGCGGGCCGTGGCCGGGGGAGCCCAGGGGGAGGCCGGCGAGCGGGCCGCCCAGGGAGTTGGTGGGGGCGCCGTTCAGGCCAGGAGTGCCGTTCGCTCCGATCGCGCCGTTCGTCGCGCCCGTCCCCGGGTAGCCGGGGTAGGCCGGGAAGTCGGCGCCGTAGGCCTGCGCCGGGCTGACGGTGCCTCGGCTGACGGCCTGTCCGGAGTGCGACTGCTGGCCGCCGTGCACTGCTCCGCCGTATGCCTGCCCGCCGTACGCGGGACCGCCGTACGCCTGCCCGCCGTGTGCCGCTCCGCTGTGCTCTGCGGCCGCCGCCGGGGTGCCGGTGGCGGCCGTGCCGGTGGAGGGCACTGTGGGGTACGAGGAGTGCGAGGCGGCGCCCGGGGTGCCGGAGTTGCGGGTGGTGGCGGCGGTCGCGGAGGTGCCGGTGCTTCTCGCGGACCGAGCCGCGATACCGGCCGCCGCCTGGCCGCTGTCAGGACCCGCGTCGCTCCTGCTCACCCTGCTCAAGGCGCTCAAGCCCCCTCGGTGGTGTGGTGTGGGTGGTGCGGCACTGCTCGCCAAGATCGAAATCTATCGGGTTGACCATTGCCGTTGTGACAAGTTCACCATCCGACGCTATGTCGACATGGCAATTTGGCGTGATGCATTCGATCACGAAGCGTGGCACCCGTCGACCCTTCTGGGAAGAGGGCCGGTGTAACGGTGGCTGGTTGTCGCGGGGCCGCTCCTGGGGCGTCCGGCCCGCGCGCGCCCGGTCGGCGGGTCTGGGCTGCGGATTTGCCCAAGCGGGAGGGATTGGCGCGAAATTGACCGAAAATCGGCGGTGCACGAGAGGGCGCACGAAATGAGCTCGTGCGCCTCCCAGGCTTCATCCGGCCAGGGCCGGGGCGGCGAAACCTGGGCGTGACGTCCGGGTTACCGTCCTGCCGTGAACACCAACAGCCGGCTCGAACAGGCCAACGACAACGCCGCCGCCTTCTGGCTCGCCCAAGCCCGCGTGCACGGCTGGCGGTTCCGCACCCGCCCGGGCTTGACGGCGGTCCGCTGCGCCCGCACCCCGGAGGACTCGCACCGCTTCGTGGTCACCGGTCCGTATATCGAACCAGCGCTGGTGGAAGGTGAATTGGCGGACCTCCTGAAGGAGTGGGAAACCATCTGCTTCACCCTGGAGGACCCGTACGGCGCACTCGACCTGACCCGGTTCGGCGCCACCCGGATGCCGGTCATGCCGGTGATGACCCGTGAACCCGGCCCGGTCGACGGCGTCCCGGCCGTCCTCCCCTTCCGCTCGGAGGCTTACCACGGAGGATCCCTGACGGTCGATGAGGCGCTGGACGGCGATGCGTTCGCGCAGGTCGAGCGTGCGATCGTGGACGGCTTCCCGCTGCCCGCCCGGCAGCCCTGGACCCGTGGCGACGCGCTGCCGGAACAGCTCCTGCGCGAACCGGGGCTCCGGGCCTGGCTGGGCCGCGTCGACGGCGCCACCGCCGGCACCTGCCTCACCTACGACGACGGCCAGGCCACCGGGGTGTACTGGGTCGCCACCCTGCCCAGCCGGCGCGGCCAGGGCGTGGCCCGCGCCGTGCTCCAGACCGCCCTGGCCCATGCGCACCCCGATCGCCCGGCCACCCTGGTCGCCACCTCGCTCGGCGAACCGCTCTACCGCAAGCTCGGGTTCACCGAGCAGGCCCGCACCTGCTGGTGGACCCGGACCTCCGCGCACGGCTGACGGCCGGGCCGCCCCGCGGCGGGTCGTCGCCAGGTGCGGGGCGGGTCGCTGGTTGCGGTGCGGTGCGGTGCGGTTGGGTGGAGTGCGGTGCGGTGCGGTGCGGTGGGGTGCGTGAAGGGCGTGTGGGGCGGGGTGCGCGAGGTGGCGCCTTCAAGCAGGGCGCTACGGGGCGGCCGCCGCCGGTGCCACGGCGAACGTGGTCCGCGCGGGCCCGACCCCATCCGCCGCCGTGCGGACGGCCGTTGGGCGCGCCACCGCGACGGGGCGCAGCACGCTCGACCCGCGGTCCGTCGCCTGGCCCGCGCCGGGGATCAGGCCAGGACGGCTGTTGGCGACCACGGCAAACTCGCCGGTGCGGTTTCGGACATCCGACCCCGCCGTCGAACCATCGGGGGCACTCGCCGCTCCGGCGTTCACGGCGGCAGGCGTGAACGGGCCGTCAGGGGCGGATTCCGTCAGCTGTGCGCTGGTCTGCGCGCCGGTGAGGGCCCCCGCGCGCACCGGCACCCCGGCGGACCGCCGCTGGACCGGCCCACCCGCGCGCAGGCCCGGCCTGGCCGACGGCGCGCCGCGTGCGGCGAGCACCTGGCCGACGGCCTCCGGCAGGCCGGCCGCCTTCAGCGTCGGCCGGTAGCCGCTCTCGGCCCAGGGCCGGCCGTGGTGCAGCCAGACGCTGCGCAGGCCGGCCAGTTCGGCGCCGGCGATGTCCGCGGGCGCGTGGTCCCCGACCATCCAGGTGTGCGCGGCCCACGTCCCGGTGGGTGCGACGCCGCACCGCTGGGCGGCTATCTCGAAGATCAGCGGATCCGGTTTGACGCAGTCGGCCTCCTCGGAGATGACCCAGCCGTCGACCAACGGCCCCAGCCCGGTCAGCCGGATCTTCTCCAACTGCGGCCGGGTGCCGCCGTTGCTGACGATGCCGAGCGTCCACCCGGCCGCCCGTGCCGCCCGCAGCGCGTCGACGTGTCCGGGCGGGCAGTGGATATGGGAGTTGATGCCGCGTCGGTAGTGGGCGAGCAGGAACTCGACGGAGACGTCCAACCCGTAGCGGCGCCGGACGGCGGACAGTACGGTGCTGCGCGGCACGTAGCCGCCGCCGTCGAGGGTGACGAACCAGTCGAGGTCTCCGGGCGGCAGGTCGCGCTCGGACAGGAAATCCTGAGCCCAGGCCCGGAAAGCGGCGTCCCTGGGGAGCAGCGTGTTGTCGAGGTCGAACAGGAGCAGGGGCATGCCGAGCATGGTGCCAGCGGCCGCGCCTATGCACCTGGCAAATGCCAGACCGCGTCGCGAAGCCGTACGTAGTGGCTGAAACGGGTTCCAGAACCTGGCGTACGGGTGGGTCCGGGCGGGCCGGCTGAGGCTGGCGGGACGTGACGGTTCGCGACGTGTCGCAACGGATCGTCGCCGATCCATGACAGTCCGGTCACGGTGTCCGGCAGGCCTGTTGCGTCGCCCGGTCCGCTCAGTCAAGCTCCAGGGAACCTCCTTTCTGGAGGGGGCGCGTGGCCTGCGGGCAGGGCGCACTGCCGACGGCGGGCGCATCCTCCTTTCGCGGGAACAATGCCGCTCCGAGGCCTCACCGCTGGGCTGGGCCTCACACCCGTCGTACTCTGAAAGGAACAGGTCACATACGGTGCTGCGCGGCGCAGACCGACGTCATCCCGTGGGCGGGCCTGCTGCCCGGGCGGCGTTGTCCTCTCCTGTCGGCCCCTCTCCCATGAAGAGCCGTGAGCCATGGCTGGTTTTGAGTCCTTCCGACCGGTGGAGCCGGACGCGCCCCGCAACGCGGGCGCGGACACCGGGGACGACGGCGGCCGCGCGGACCTCGCTCCAGCCGACGGCCACGCCGATGCATCGGGTCGTCTGCCCGCCAGCAGGCAGGCCGATGGCCAGGTCGACGCCCAGGCCGACGAGCCGTGCTGCGTACCGGCCGACGAGCACGGGGGTGAGCGTGGGGGCGGGCGGGCTGATGATCGTGTCGACGAGCACGCCGGCGAGCGGGTTGTCGGTGAGCGGGTTGGCGACGCCGCCGCCCAGCGAGCCGACGAAGCCGACGAACCGGCTGGCACCTCGGGCGTCGCTGGTACCGCCGATCTCATCCCGGGCGCCGAGGAAGCAGGCCTGGAGCCGGGCGCTCCCCGGGGCCTCGTGCGCGCTCTGTGCGGCCTGGTCCGACGGGGCGGCCTCGCCCGGCACGACCGTCCAGGGCCTCGCCAGCGGCGTGGCGGGCACCCGGCCGACCCCGCAGGTTCTCCGGTGACGGGCCGCCTGGGCCCGGGCGCCGAGCGCCCGGAGGCGTCCGGCCTGCCCGGCGCGCACACCGAGTCGACGGCCCGGGACGCGTCCGCACGCTCCCTCGACCCGGTCTTCCAGCACGGCGTGGTCGTCGGCTTCGATGGCTCCCTGTCGAGCGAGCGCGCCCTCGCGTACGCGGTGGGCATGGCGCGCCGTTCGCAGTGCGGCCTGGTGATCGTGCACGTCGCCAACCGCCTGCCCGCCACTGTCTGGGCAGGCTGTGAACCTCCCGTCTTCGTCGACCTCCCCGACCACCGGACCGAGGTCCTGGGCTTGGAGCTCGCCTGCGCGGACTTCCTCACCGGGGTGCCGTGGATCCTGATCGAGCGGGGCGGCGACATCTGCCACGAGATCGAGGAGGTCGGCCGCGAGTACGCCGCCGACGCGATCGTCGTCGGCACGACGCACGGCCTGCTCGGCAAGATCTTCGGCTCGGTCTCCGGGCGGCTGGCGCGGCGGGCCAACCGCCCAGTGATCGTGATCCCCTGACGCTCCGTCGGGCGTGGCGTGTCCGCGCCCCCGGAGGCGTCTCCCCGTTGTCGGCCGATGGTGTCGGCCGCTACTGGCGTCGACCGCCCCGCCGACGTAGGCCCGCTCCTCTGCGTCGGGGGCTCCTCAATGTCGCCTGAGGAGCGGGTAGTTGCTCCGGTGGGGCCGGATCAGAACCCGGCGCCGATCTCCCGGGCGATGAGCATGCGCTGAACCTCCGATGTGCCCTCCCCGATTTCCAGGATCTTGCAGTCGCGCCAGAAGCGGGCGACCGGGAACTCGTTCATGAAGCCGTACCCGCCGTGGATCTGGGTCGCCTCGCGGGCGTTGTCGACGGCGGCCTCGGACGAGTACAGCTTCGCGATCGCGGCCTCCTTCTTGAACGGTTCGCCGTGCAGCAGCCGGGAGGCGGCGTCCCGCCAGGCCAGGCGAGAGGTGTGGGCGCGCAGCTCCATGTCGGCGAGCTTGAACTGGATGGCCTGGTTGGCGCCGATCGGCCGACCGAAGGCCCGGCGTGTGCCGGCGTATTTGACGGACTCGTCGACGCATCCCTGGGCCAGGCCGGTGGCCAGGGCCGCGATCGCGATGCGGCCCTCGTCGAGGATCCGCAGGAACTGGGCGTAGCCTCGGCCGCGCTCGCCCAGCAGGTTGGCCGCGGGAACGCGGCAGTCGGTAAAGGACAGTTCGCGGGTGTCGGATGCGTTCCACCCGACCTTCGAGTACTTCTTCGATACCTGGAACCCCGGGGTCCCGGTGGGCACGATAATGGAAGAGATTTCGCGCGTTGGCGAGCGGAATTCGCCTTCTTCACTCGAACGAGCGATCGGTTCCGTGAGTGCGGTGACGGTGACCAGACCGGTGATGTCCGTGCCGGAGTTGGTGATGAAGCACTTGGTGCCGTTGATGACCCACTCGTCGGTGGTCTCGTCGTACCGCGCGGTCGTGCGGGTCGCGCCGGCGTCCGAGCCGCCCTCGGGCTCGGTCAGACCGAAGGCGCCGAGGAGTTCGCCGGAGGTCAGCCGGGGCAGCCACTCGCGCTTCTGCTCCTCCGTTCCGAACCGGTGGATCGGCATCGCGCCGAGCGAGACGGCCGCCTCCAGGGTGATCGCCACCGAGGAGTCGACCCGGGCGAGTTCCTCCAGGGCGATGCCCAGCGCGAAGTAGTCGCCGCCCATGCCGCCGTACTCCTCCGGGAAGGGCAGGCCGAACAGGCCCATGCGCCCCATCTCGCGGACGATCTCGTAGGGGAACTCCTCCCGCTCGTAGAACCCGCCGATCTTCGGCGCCACCACGTCCTGGGCGAACTCGGCGACGGTGCGTCGCAGTTCCTCGTACTCGCTGCTGAGCCGGTGGTCGAACACGGTGATCCTCCTGGAGCCCGGCCGGGGTGGCCGCGGGCGTGAGCGGGACGACCGGCGCCCGTCTGACGGTGTGACGGTCGCACGGTGTGGTTGGGCGATGAACGTGGTGCCCGGTGCCGGCCGCGGCCGGGATTCCGCGCGGCCGGCACCGGGGAGCGGTGGCGGGGCGGGGTCAGCCCCGGGCGGCGCCGAGCAGCGCCTGGACGGTGCGGGACGGGCTCGGACGGCCGAGCCGCTCGGCCATCCACCCGCTGGTGGCGACCAGCGCGCGCAGGTCGACCCCGGTCCGGATGCCGAGCCCGTGCAGCATCCACACCAGGTCCTCGGTGGCCAGGTTGCCGGTGGCGCTCTTCGCGTACGGGCAGCCGCCGAGGCCGCCCGCCGACGCGTCCACCGTGGTGACCCCCTCGCGCAGGGCCGTCAGGGTGTTGCTGAGCGCCTGGCCGTAGGTGTCGTGGAAGTGCACGGCGAGCCGGTCGGCCGGCACCCCGGCCCGCGCGAAGCCGGCCAGCAGGGCGCCGACCTGCCCGGGGGTGGCCACGCCGATGGTGTCGCCGAGGCTCAGCTCCGCGCAGCCCAGCTCCAGCAGCCGCACGCCGTACGCGACCACCTGGGAGACCGGGACCGGACCCTCCCAGGGGTCTCCGAAGCACATCGAGAGGTAGCCGCGGACCGCCAGCCCGGCCTCGGTCGCCCGCGCCACGACCGGGCGGAACATGGCCATCGCCTCGTCCGCCGAGCGGTTGAGGTTGCGGCGGGCGAAGGTCTCGGTGGCGCTGGCGAACACCGCGACGTCGGTGGCGTGGTGGGCGAGCGCCCGGTCGAGGCCGCGTTCGTTGGGCACCAGTACCGGCAGCCGAAGGCCGGGGTGGCGCTCCGGCAGGTCGGTGAGCCGGGGCATCAGCTCCTCGGCGTCGGCCAGCTGAGGGACCCATTTCGGGTGGACGAAGCTGGTGGCCTCGACGGTGCGCAGCCCGGCGGCCGCGAGCCGGGCGATGAACTCCGCCTTGACCTCCACGGGCACCAGGGAGCCCTCGTTCTGCAGCCCGTCGCGCGGTCCGACCTCGTGGATCCGGACCTCCTCGGGCAGGCCGGGGGCGCGGACGGGGTCGGGCAGGCCCAGGTCCAGCGCGTCGGGCTCGCGGGCGGGTGCGGTCATGACCGCACCCCGGCGGCCGCGGGGGCGCCCTGCTCGTCGGCGCCGTCCCCGGCCGGGGCGACCACGACCAGTAGTTCCTCCATCGCGACGGTGGCGCCGGCGGTGGCCCGCAGCTCGGCCACGACACCGTCGTGCGGGGCGGCGATCACGTGTTCCATCTTCATGGCCTCCAGCACGAGCAGGGGCTGGCCCTTGCGGACCGTATCGCCCGTCGTGGTCTTGACGACGGTGACGGTGCCGGGCATCGGGGCGGTCAGGGCGCCGTGGTGGGCGGCGGTTCCGGCGGCGCGCTCGCCCACCGGGTCGTGGGCGTGCAGCGACCAGGCGTCGCCCTCGACGCCGAGCCAGGTCACCGGGCCGGCGGCGAGGCCGGGAGCGGCGTCGGTGGCCAGCGCGAACGTGGTCTGCAGGCCGTCGACGGTCAGGTGCAGCCGGTCGGCGGTCCGGGTCGCGCGGGCACGGTGGACGGGCCCGGCGCCGAGCCGGAGCTCGACCTCGCGGGTGAGCTCGGCGGGATTGTCAGTGGCATCGGCTACGTTGCCCGCAGTGATCGAACGGATGCGCACCGAGACCGGATCCTGGCCGGGGGTACGGAGTCGGTGGGTGGTCCAGGCGGGGGTGCCGCTCAGGCGCCAGCCGGAGGGAAGGGAGAAGGGGTCGGTCCAGCCGCCGGGGTCGGCGGCCGGGGTGAGGTCCAGGTGCCGCGCCAGCGCGGCCGCGTAGTAGAGGAGGTGGGCAGGTGGTGGCGTCTCGGCCGTCAGCGGGTCGGCAGTTGTGGCATCGGCCTCGTGCGCGTCATCGGCCTCGTTGGCCTTGTCGGCCTCGCCGGTCTCGTTCGCGCCGCTCGGCGCGTTCGCCGGGGAGTACGGCGAGGCGAGCAGGGCGGGCTGCTGTTGGGCCGTCTGTTCCACCAGGCCGGTGTCCAGTCGGCCGGCGACGACCTCGGGGTGTGCGAGCAGCCGTCGCAGGAAGCCGGTGTTGGTGGTGACGCCGAGGATGCGGGTATCGGCCAGCGCGGCGCGGAGCCGGCGCAGCGCGGTCGGGCGGTCGGGCCCGTACGCGATGACCTTGGCGAGCATCGGGTCGTAGGCGCTGGTGACGACGGATCCGGGGGCGACTCCGGAGTCGACGCGCACGCCCTCGCCCTGGGGCTCGTCCAGGACGAGGATGCGGCCGCCGGTGGGCAGGAAGTCCCGTTCCGGGTCCTCGGCGCAGATCCGGGCCTCGATGGCGTGGCCCAGGAAGGAGATGTCGGACTGATCGAAGGAGAGCCGTTCGCCCGAGGCGATCCGCAGCTGCCACTCGACCAGGTCGAGTCGGGCTGAATCATCGCCGACGGCGACGGCGAGTTCGGTGACGGGGTGTTCGACCTGGAGGCGGGTGTTCATCTCCATGAAGAAGAAGTCCCGTACCCCCTCGGTGGAGGCGGTGGCGGGGGAGTCCGGGTCGATGCCGGGAACGATGAATTCCACGGTGCCGGCCCCGGTGTAGCCGCAGGACTCCGCGGCGCGGACGGCTGCGGCGCCCATCGCGGCGCGGGTCTCGGCATTGAGCAGAACGGAGGGGGCTTCTTCGATCAGTTTCTGATGGCGGCGCTGGAGGCTGCATTCGCGCTCGCCGAGGTGGACGGTGGTGCCGTGGGCGTCGGCGAGCACCTGCACCTCGATGTGGCGCGGCCGGTCGACCCAGCGTTCCAGCAGCAGGGTGTCGTCGCCGAAGGCGGTCCGGGCGACGCGGCGGGCGGCGGCGATCTCGGTGGGCAGGTCGGCGCGGTCCCGCACGAGGCGCATACCCTTGCCGCCGCCTCCGGCGGACGGCTTGAGCAGGACGGGGTAGCCGATCTCCTCGGCGGCGGCGAGGAGTTCCCCGTCGGTGGGCGCGGTGGCCTGGCTGCCGGGGACCACCGGAACGCCGGCGGTTCGGACGGCTTCCTTGGCGTTGATCTTGTCACCCATCAGCTCGACCGCACCGGGAGGAGGTCCGATGAAGACGAGGCCGGCGTCGGCGCAGGCGCGGGCGAAGCCGGCGTTCTCGGCGAGGAAGCCGTAACCGGGGTGCACGGCCTGGGCCCCGGTGCGGCGGGCGGCGGCGAGGATCTGGTCGGTGCGCAGGTAGGTCTCGGCCGCCGAGCTGTCGCTGCGGTCGGCGGGGCCGAGCCGGACGGCGATGTCGGCCTCGCGGACGTGCGGCGCGTCGGCGTCGGCGTCGCTGAACACGGCGACCGAGCGCACGCCGAGCCGCCGCAGGGTGCGGATCACCCGGAGGGCGATCTCGCCGCGGTTGGCGACCAGAACTGTGTCGAACATGGGAGGCGTTCCTCCGGGTCGAGGGGAGCCGTACGAAGGAGGTGGCGGCGAAGTGGCGGCGGGGAGGGGAGGGCGCCGGTCCGGGCGGTGCGCCGGCGCCGCGGGAGTCACGCCCGCAGGAGCGGGGTCACACCGACAGGAGAGGAGAGGTCGCGTGGGAGGGGCGGGTCACACCCGCCGGGGCGGGGTCACATCCGGAAGACCCCGTACGGGCCGGGCGGCGGAAGCGGGGCGTTGGCGCAGGCGGTGAGGGCGAGGCCGACGACGGTGCGGGTGTCCATCGGGTCGATCACGCCGTCATCCCAGAGGCGGGCGGTGGCGTAGTAGGCGTTGCCCTGGCGCTCGTACTGCTCGCGGACGGGGCGCTTGAACTCCTCCTCCGCCTCGGCCGGCCACTGCTCGCCGTGGGCCTCCAGTTGGTCGCGGCGGACGGTGGCGAGGACGGACGCCGCCTGCTCGCCGCCCATCACGGAGATCTTCGAGCCCGGCCACATCCACAGGAAGCGAGGTGAATAGGCCCGGCCGCACATCGAGTAGTTGCCGGCTCCGTACGAGCCGCCGATCACCACGGTCAGCTTCGGGACGCGGGTGCTGGCGACGGCGTTGACCATCTTGGCGCCGTGCTTGGCGATGCCGCCCGCCTCGTACTGCCGGCCGACCATGAACCCGGTGATGTTCTGTAGGAAGAGGAGGGGGATGCCGCGCTGGTCGCACAACTCGATGAAGTGGGCGCCCTTGAGGGCCGACTCGGAGAACAGCACGCCGTTGTTGGCGACGATGCCGACGGGGTGGCCGTGGATCCGGGCGAATCCGGTGACCAGGGTCGCGCCGTACTCGGCCTTGAACTCGGCGAACCGGCTGCCGTCGACCAGCCGGGCGATCACCTCGCGCACGTCGTAGGGCGTGCGCGGGTCGACCGGGACGGCCCCGTACAGGCCGACCGGGTCCACGGCCGGCGGCTCGACCGGGGTGAGCGGCCACGGCCTGGCCGAGCGCGGGCCGAGCCCGGCCACGATCGTGCGGACGATGGAGAGGGCGTGGGCGTCGTCCTCGGCCAGGTGGTCCGTCACCCCCGAGGTGCGGGAGTGCAGGTCACCACCGCCCAGTTCCTCGGCGGTGACCACCTCTCCGGTGGCGGCCTTCACCAGCGGCGGCCCGCCCAGGAAGATCGTGCCCTGGTTGCGGACGATCACGGCCTGGTCGCTCATCGCCGGGACGTACGCCCCGCCGGCGGTGCAGGAGCCGAGCACGGCGGCGATCTGCGGGATGCCCGCGGCGGAGAGCCTGGCCTGGTTGTAGAAGATCCGGCCGAAGTGGTCGCGGTCCGGGAAGACCTCGTCCTGCATGGGGAGGAAGGCGCCGCCGGAGTCCACCAGGTAGACACAGGGCAGCCGGTTCTCCAGCGCGACCTCCTGGGCGCGCAGGTGCTTCTTCACGGTCATCGGGTAGTAGGTGCCGCCCTTGACGGTGGCGTCGTTGGCGACCACCACCACCTCGCGTCCGGCGACCCGGCCGATGCCCGCGATCACCCCGGCCGCGGGCGCCGCCCCGTCGTACATCCCGTCGGCGGCCAGCGGGGCCAGTTCCAGGAAGGGCGAGGCCGGGTCGAGCAGGGTGTCCACCCGGTCGCGGGGGAGCAGCTTGCCGCGCGCCGTGTGCCGGGCGCGGGCCCTGGCGCCGCCGCCGAGGGCCGCCGCGTCGAGCTTCTCGCGCAGCTCGGCGACGAGGGCCCGGTGTGCCTCGGTGTTGGCCCGGTAGGTGGTGGAGCCCGGGTCGACCGCGGTGCCGAGCCGGGGCGCGGGAGCAGCGGCTCCCGGCGGTACGGCACCCGGCGCCGCCGTGGTGCCGGCCGCTGCGCTGCCATGGACGCCGGTGGGTACACCGGCGGTTGAGATGACCATTCCCAAGAGCTCCCTTGCCCTCGGCACCAGGTGGGCGGCCGAATGCGGTGCGCCCGTGGACCCCACGTTAATTAACGTTAACTTACGCGCCCAGGTTAACGGCCGATAACCCCACTGTCTACGATGGGCAGCATGCCGAACGTCCCCGCAGCCTCCGCGCTCCCACGCCGCGACCAGATCCGTCGGGAGGCCGCGCGACTCTTCGCGGCCCGGGGTTTCCTCGGGGTGGGTGTGGACGAGATCGGCAAGGCCGTCGGCATCAGCGGCCCCGGGCTCTACCGCCACTTCGCCGGAAAGGACGCGATGCTCGCCGATCTGCTGATCGGCATCAGCGAGCGCCTGCTGGAGGAGGGGCGGCGCCGGGCGGGCGGCGGTGACGGTCCGGCCGCCGCGCTGGACGCGCTGATCGGCGGCCACGTCGACTTCGCCCTCGACGACCGCGACCTGATCACCCTCCACGACCGCGAGCTGCTGAACCTCAAGGAGGAGGACCGCCGCACCGTCCGCCGGCTCCAGCGCGGCTACGTCGAGCTGTGGGTGGACGTGGTCCGGCAGGCCTATCCGCAGCTGACGGGCCCCGCCGCCGAACCGGTGGCCAGGGCCGCCGTCCACGCCGTCTTCGGCCTGATCAACTCGACCCCGCACAGCCTCGGCCCGGGCCCCGCCCAGGACGAGCGCTCCGGCCTCCAGCGCGACGGCATGGCCGTCCTGCTGCACGCCCTCGCCCACGGCGCCTTCGCAGCGGCGGCGGAGTCGGTGTCCGCGCAGGCCTGAGCCCTGCGCCCCCGGAGGGCCTGCCCGGCGGTCCGGGCCCAAGGGTCGGCGGTCCGGCTCCGAGGCCGGAGGCGTACGGCCACCGGAGGTCTAGGACCAAAGGATGGCGCCCGCCCGCCCCTGGCCGCTGGGCCTTCGGCGGGTCGTCCGCGACCCTGGAGTCAGGCGACCCTGGAGGCGGGCGGGGTCGGCGGGCCGTGTGTGCGTTCGGCCGGGACGCGTTCGGCCGGGAATCACCGCAGGCCGCAGGCTGTTGGCCAGTCCGCCGGACCGGACGATGTGGGCCGCCCGGTCCGCTCCGGCCCCATCCGGGCCGGAAACGCCATGGCGGCCACCCGACGAAATGGTTAGCATCCCTAAATATGCCTGAGACTCACGGATCCACGGTGGAGCAATCCCCGAGCGGCTCACCGGACCCCGGCGCGAGCCCGCAGCTGGACGGCGACCACCCGCAGCCGGACGGCGACCACCCGCAGGCCGTCGGCTGGCTGCGCCGCCTGGTCGGCTACTGCTGGCGGTCCCGCCGCAGCGTGCTGCTCGCCTTCGGCGCCTCGCTCGTCGGCATGGCCGTCACCTCGCTGGTGCCGCTGGTCACCAAGGTGATCATCGACGACGTCATCACCGCGCACACCCGCTCGCTGGTCCCCTGGGCGGTGGTGCTGCTGCTCGCCGCCGTCGTCGTCTTCGGTTGCACCCAGGTCCGCCGCTACTACGGCGGTCAGCTCGCCCTGGACGTCCAGCACGACATGCGCAGCGACCTGTTCCGCTCGCTCGGCCGGCTCGACGGCCACCGCCAGGACCGGCTGGACACCGGCCAGGTGGTCGGGCGCGCGACCTCCGACCTCCAGCTGATCAACGGCCTGCTCTCGATGCTGCCGATGATGACCGGCTACCTGGTGATGTTCGTCATGTCGCTGGCCGTGATGGTCTGGCTCTCCCCGCCGCTCACCTTGATAGCCCTGGTGATGGCCCCCGCGCTGTGGTGGATCACCGTCCTCAGCCGCAAGCGCCTCTTCCCCGCCACCTGGGCCGCCCAGCAGGAGGCGGCCGCGGTCGCGGGCGTGGTGGACGGCGCGATCGGCGGCGTCCGGGTGGTCAAGGGCTTCGGTCAGGAGGCGCAGGAGCTGGACAAGCTGGAGCGGGCCTCCCGTCACCTGTTCGCCGCCCGGCTCCGGTCGATCCGGCTCAACGCCCGCTACAACCCGGCGATGCAGGCCATCCCGGCGCTCGCGCAGGTCGCGGTGCTGGCCTTCGGCGGCTGGCTGGCCGTCGACGGCCAGGTGTCGCTCGGGACCTTCGTCGCCTTCTCCACCTACGTCGCGCAGATGACCGGGCCGGTGCGGATGCTCACCATGGTCATCACGGTCGGCCAGCAGGCCCGGGCCGGTGTGGAGCGCGTCCTCCAGCTGATCGACGAGCGCCCGCTGGTCCAGGAGCGCCCGGACGCGCTCACCCTGGACCTCACCGGGGACGGCACCCGCGAAGGCGCCGCCACCGGCGTCCGCGAAGGCAGCGCCGCAGGCCCCCGCGCCACCGCAGACACCCGCGCCACCACAGGCCCCCGAACCTCTGATGTCGCCCTGGAGTTCGACCAGGTCGAGTTCCGCTACGACCCCGAGCACCCCGCCCCCGTCCTGCACGGCCTCAGCCTGAAGCTGGCCCCCGGCGAGACCCTCGCCCTGGTCGGGGCTTCCGGCTCCGGCAAGTCGACGGTGGCGCAGCTGGTGCCGCGCTTCTACGACCCGGCGGCCGGCGCCGTCCGCCTCTACGGCCACGACCTGCGCGACCTCACCCTCGACTCGGTCCGGTCGGCGGTCGGCATCGTCCCCGAGGAGAGCTTCCTGTTCTCCGAGTCGGTCCGCACCAACATCGCCTACGGCCGTCCGGACGCCACGGACGAGCAGGTGGTGGCGGCCGCGCGGGCCGCCCAGGCCGACGAGTTCGTCCGCGCGCTGCCCGACGGCTACGAGACCAAGGTCGGCGAGCAGGGCCTGACCCTCTCCGGAGGCCAGCGCCAGCGGATCGCGCTGGCCCGGGCGATCCTCACCGACCCCCGGATCCTGCTGCTGGACGATGCCACCTCGGCAGTGGACCCGCAGGTCGAGGCGGAGATCCACGACGCGCTGCGCTCGGTGATGACCGGCCGCACCACGCTGCTGATCGCCCACCGCCGTTCGACCCTGCAGCTCGCCGACCGGATAGCCGTCCTGGATCACGGCCGGCTGCTGGACATCGGCACGCACGAGGAACTCGACGCCCGATGTCCCCAGTACCGGGCTCTGATCACCGACCCCGAGGCCGGCCGCACACCCCGGTCGTCCGAGGCCCCGCAGACCGTCGAGCAGACCTCCGCGCGGACCGTCGAGCAGGCCTCTCCGCAGACCCCCGAGCAGCCTGCTGGGCAGCAGGCCCCCGAGCAGCAGACCCCTGAGCAGCAGGCCCCTGAGCAGCAGGCCCCTGAGCAGACCGAGGCGTGGTCCACCCCCGGGCCTGTCCACGAACCGACCCCCACGCCGGCCTCGCCCCCCACCCCGGAACCCGTCGCCACGCAGACCCCCGCCCCGGCCACCCCCGACCTCCCCACCCCCGCCCTGGTCAAGGCGGCCCGCACCGCCGACCCTGACCTGCTGGCCAAGGTCGCGGCCCTCCCGCCGGCCGCCGACTCCCCGGCGGTCCCGCGCGCCGAGGCCGAGGCCGGTGACCCGGACTTCACCCTCCGCCGCCTGCTGCGCCCCTTCCGCGTCCCGCTCGCCTTGGCCCTGCTGCTCGTCGCGCTCGACGCGGCCTCCGGCCTGGTGCTGCCGGTGCTGATCCGGCACGGCATCGACCAGGGAGTCAGCAAGGCCCTGATGTCCGGGGTCGCCGTGGCCGCGCTCGCCGCGCTGGTGGTGGTGCTGCTGGACTGGTTGGTGCAGAGCGCCGAGAACCGGGTCAGCGGCCGGACCGGTGAGCGGGTGCTCTACCTGCTCCGCCTCAAGATCTTCGCCCACCTCAACCGGCTCGGCCTGGACTACTACGAGCGCGAGCTGTCCGGTCGGATCATGACCCGGATGACCACCGACCTGGACTCGCTGACGTCCTTCCTGCAGACCGGCGTGGTCACCGCCGTGGTCAGCCTGCTGACCTTCGGCGGGATCTTCGCCGCGCTGCTGATCATCGACGCCGGCCTGGCCCTGGTGGTCTTCGCGGTGCTGCCGCTGCTGGTGATCGCGACGCTGGTGTTCCGTCGGAAGTCCAGGGATCAGTACGAGTTGTCCCGGGACCTCATCAGCACCGTCAACGCCGACCTCCAGGAGAACGTGGCGGGCATGCGGATCGTCCAGGCCTTCCGCCGCTTGGACACCAACACGGACCGCTTCGTCGCCCGGGGCGTCGCCTATCGCGAGGCCCGGGTGCGCGCGCAGCTGTACATCTCGCTGTACTTCCCGTTCGTCCAGTTCCTCTCCAGCGTGGCCGCCGCGCTGGTGCTGATCGTGGGCGCGGCCCGGGTCGACGCCGGGACGCTGACGGTCGGCGCGCTGGTCGCGTACCTGCTGTACATCGATCTGTTCTTCGCACCGGTCAATCAGCTGTCCCAGGTGTTCGACGGCTACCAGCAGGCTTCGGTGGGTCTCGGCCGGATCCGGGAGCTGCTGCGCACCCCGACCGCCACGGCCGAGGCGGCCGACCCCGTGCCGGTGCCCGAGGGGCTGCGCGGCGAGATCTCCTTCGAGGGCGTCGGCTTCGCCTACAACGGTGGTGCGGACGGCGCCCCGAGGGTGCTGACCGGTGTGGACCTGCACATTCCGGCCGGGCAGACGGTGGCGCTGGTGGGCGAGACCGGCGCCGGCAAGTCGACGCTGGTGAAGCTGGTCGCCCGGTTCTACGACGCGACGGAGGGCACCGTGCGGGTGGACGGGGTCGACCTCACCCGCTTCGACCTGGCGCAGTACCGCCACCGGCTGGGCGTGGTGCCGCAGGAGGCGTACCTGTTCGCGGGCACGGTGCGCGAGGCGATCGCGTACGGCCGGCCCGACGCCTCGCCGGCCGAGGTGGAGGCGGCGGCCCGGGCGGTCGGCGCGCACGACATGATCGTCCGGCTGTCCGGCGGCTACGACCACGAGGTCGCGGGTCGCGGCCGCAACCTCTCGGCCGGCCAGCGGCAGTTGATCGCGCTGGCCCGGGCCGAGCTGGTCGATCCGGACGTCCTGCTGCTCGACGAGGCGACCGCGGCGCTCGACCTGGCCACCGAGGCGGCGGTCAACCAGGCCGCGGACCGCCTCAGCGGCGGCCGCACCACGCTGGTCATCGCCCACCGGCTGACCACCGCCGAGCGCGCAGACCGGGTCGTCGTGCTGGACCACGGCCGGGTGGTCGAGGACGGCACGCACACCGAGCTGCTCGCCCGGGGCGGCACGTACGCCCGGCTCTGGCAGGCGTTCATCGCGGACGGCCACCCGGCGGTCGAGGCCGTCGCCGCCGGGTAGCCGACTGCCCGCGATCAGTCTGGCGGACCGTCGCCGGCGGCCTGTCAGGCTGATCGTCAGGCGGCGATCAGCGAGGCCAGCAGGCCGGTGGCGTCGATCCCGCGCGGCAGGTCGCTGACCTGTCCGTCGCCGACCTCGACCACGCGCCAGCCGGAGCCGTCGGCCCGGTTGGCGAGGTCGGTGGTGACGAAGCGGCAGCCGAGCATTCGGACCAGGGGGCGGACGCCGGTGAGGTCGGGTTCGACATCGTGGTGAGGCGCGTCGGGGTGCGGCCCGACCAGGACGGGTTCGCCGTCCAGCCACCACACCCGCGCCTCCACGGCCCGCCCGCTCCCACGGCCCGACCCTCCATCCGACCCTCCATCCGGCCCTCCGCCCGATCCTTCGCCCGATCCTTCGCCCGAGTCGTCACCCGAGCTGCCGCCCGGCCCGTCGGCCAGCGGCTCGAACTCCTCGTACCGCCGCAGTACCACCCCGCCGGTCAGGAACTCGCCCTGGAGCTCGACGAACCGCGCCACCACGCGTCCGACGCTCGCCAGATCGGCCAACTCGGGGACGTAGCAGGCCTCGTGCCACTCGTGCTTGCGCGACTTCACATAGTCCTTGACGATCGCCGGCCCGCTCCCGCCGAGCCGGGCCGCGGCGGCCGCCAGCTCTTCCGGCCCGGGCACCGCGGCAGCGGCGGCGGGGATCCACGCGCTGGGCGGGGTCGCCCCCTCGAACACGCCGTACCAGCCCGGCAGTTCGTGTGCCGTCGCATAGCCGGCCGGGCTGGTCAGCAGGGCGCAGCCGCGCGCGGCGAGCGCGGCGGCGAAGCCGGCGTAGCGGGCGGACGGAAGCATCCAGCCTCGGTACCAGAGCGGACCCCGGTCCTGCGGCACCCGTCGGACCGCCTGCTCGGCGTGCCCGGTGAGCAGCGCGTCGTGGTCGACCAGGTGGTGCTCGCCACCCAACTCCCGCAGCAGCCTGGCCTCCCAGGCGAAGTGCGGGTCGGGCCGGCGCGGGTTGAGCGGGTCGGCGGGGAAGAGGATCGCGGGTACGGGCATGGCCGTCAGGGTAAGGCCCGGGCGGGGCGGCGTCGGCGGCTTTCGGCGCGTCAAACCCGCTCGACGGCCCGGCCGGGTGCTGGGAGAGTGATCCGATGCGAAATCTGCTGAGACTCCGTAGGCGTGTCCCCCGGCAGGCGGCTCGCACGGTGGTCCTGGACGAGGACGGCTCGGTCTTCCTGCTCCGTTCGGACAACGACGAGGTCGGCGTCCACTGGACCATGCCGGGCGGCGGGCTGGAGCCCGGCGAGACCCCGTGGACCGGCGCCCGGCGCGAACTCTGGGAGGAGACGGGCTGGAGCGACCTCGAACCGGGCCCGCTGCTCTGCACCTGGGAACACGACTTCACCTGGCACGGCACCCCGGTCCGTCAGCACGAGCACATCTACCTCACGGGCGGACCGCACCGCGGTCCGGTCGGTGATGTCAGCGCGGTGCACGCCGAGGACCGGATCCTCGACTGGCGCTGGTGGACCCCGGCCGACCTGGCCGACGAGAACGCCGACGCGCTCTGGCCGCCCCGGCTGCCGGAGTTGCTGACCGCCGTCCGCGAGGGCTGGGCCGTCGACGGGCGCCCCCCGGTACCCGTCGACCTCGGCTTCATCCCGAACGCCCCGGCCAGCCGCTGACGGCCGCCCGCTGACCGCTCCCCGACGCGCGGCCGACCGCGATCTCCCGGCTGCCGTCCCCTGGTCGTTGCCGGCGGCCCCTGAACGCGCGCTGCTGCGACCGTTGCCGACGGGCCCTGCCCGCGCGCTGCTACGACCACACGCCCCTACGGGCGCCCGCCGCGTCGTGCCCGCCCGCCCGGGCCGGATTCCCAGCCGTGCAGGTCCAGCTCCCGGTCGTGCAGCGCGCAGGGGTTCATCAGCACGGTCAGCTGCGCGTCGGTCAGCTGCTCGAAGGCGAGCCCGGTGGCGGACAGCAGTTGCTCGGTCGGCACCGAGACGGCGATGGCGGGGCGCCAGGAGGGCAGCACGATCAGGCTGGTGCCGCGGCCGATCCGGACCGGTTCCGCCGTCACCCGGATCGGCGCCCGCTCCTCCGGGCGGCCGACGGCCTCGGGCTGGTTCGGGCTGCCGCCGATCAGGATGCCGAGCGGTGTCTCGGCCCGCGCCGCCTCGGGGCCGGCGGCCGATGGCGCTGTCACAGCCCCGGTGCCTCCGATGGGTTCACCCGAACCGGGTGCGGCTGCCGCCCGGACCTCGGCCGGGAGAGCGGCGGAGGTCGCGGCAGTCTCCCATGCGGCCGCCCCCTGCCCGGTCGCGTCGGCCTGCGGGTGCATCCGGCGCAGTCGGCGCGAGGGCGCGGGGCGCCGGGATCCGGCGGCCCGGAGTTCCTCGCGCGCCGCGCGCAGCACGGGCACGGCCCGGTCGCCCTCGGGCGCGACGGCCGGTCGACCGAACCGGCCTGCCCCGGTCCCGGCCCGCCCGCCCACGGCCTCGGCCTCGCCGCCCGGAACGTCTTCACGGTGCTGAACGCCCGCGCCGCCCGCGCCGCCCTCACGGACCCCGCCCTCACGGACCCCGCCGTCCCCGTCCTCGTCCTCGCCGTCCTCGGCGCTCTCGCCGAGCAGCGCCCGGACCTCCGTGGCCGGTCGCCGGCACGCGGCCGCCAGGTCGGCGACCGAGCGGCCTTGGGCGCGGGCGGCCCGCAGCCGGTCGGCGAGCGCCGCCCGCAGCCGTGAGGTGGTCGGATCGTCCGCAGCCGCCTCGCCCCCCGCTGCGGGTCCGCCGTTCCCCGCGCCGTCCTCCCGTCCGCGCGGCTGCGGAACCGAGTCGTGGCGTGAGCCGCCCGCCTGGCGCGGCCCACCGGCCGTGCCGGACGGGGCGGCGCCCGGAGCGCCGGCCGGGCCGGTCTCGGCGGCCGTCGCGATGGAGCAGCGCGCAGCGTGCGGGGGCGCGGATCCGGCGCTGCCCCCGGGCGGGCCGGGCAGGGACGGGTCGGTTGCGGCGGGGTGGAGCGAGGTCATCGGCACGGGCCCTTCGGCGGACGGTCCGGATGATCCTCCCGCACCGCGCGACCAGCTCCAAGAGTCAGTTCCGGGGGTGTGCGCGAGACCACTGCCCGCCCCTACGCCCCGTGTCGACTCAAGTGCCGGGCGCGACGAAGCCCTTGAGGTCGGCGAGCACCGCGTTGGCGGCCATGACACCGAGCCCGAGGAACCAGGTCTCATCCGAAACCGGCCGGGCCTGACCGGACTTGACCGCGCCGAGGGTCTTCCAGAGCGCGCCGCCGAGCACCGCGTCCTGGTTGGTGGAGCTGGGGCTGCCGTACACGCCGTAGAAGATCCAGTCGGCGTCGGCCTTGTCGATCTGCTCCGGGCTGACCTCCACCGCGAGTTCCTTGACCTGTTCGATCTTGGGCTGCGGCAGCGGGACGTCGGTGAGGATGGTGCCGATGAAGGACAGCTCGGCGTACAGCCGGGTCCGGCCGGGCATGAAGCGCAGCGGCGTGATGGTGGGCCGCTTGTCGCCGAGCTTGGCGCCGATCGCGGTGGCGGCCGCCTGGTACGCGTCGAGCTGGGTCTTGGCCTCGGCCTCCAGGCCGAACGGGCTGGCGTTGAGCTGGAAGTTCTGCTTCCAGGGGTAGCCGGGGCGCAGCGAGAAGACGGTCGGCGCGATCTTGGAAAGCTGCGCGTACTGGTCCTGGGCGCGCAGCTGGCTGCCGAGGATCAGGTCGGGCTTGAGCGCGGCGATGGCCTCCAGGTTGAGGCTGTTGATGGTGCCGACGTTGGCCGGGTTGCCGGCCTTGTCCTTGAGGTAGGACGGCAGGGACTTGGAGCCGTCGGTGTAGACGATGCCGACCGGCTGGATGCCGAGTGCGACGACGTTGTCGAGTTCGCCGGTGTCCAGGACCACGACCCGGGTGGGCTTGGCGGGGATGACGGTCTCGCCCATGGCGTGCTTGACGGTGCGCGGGTAGACGCCGGGGGCGGCGTCGGTGCCGAAGCCCTTCATCTTCTCGATCACGGTGGCGTAGTCGTCGCCGCCCTGCTTGACCGACTTCTGGTCGGGCGATGCGCCGCCGGTGCCGGGGGTCGCGCCGCCGGAGCCGCCGTTGCCGCCCGAGCCGCCGGAGCTGCCGCAGGCGGTGAGCAGTCCGCCGAGGCCGAGGACCGCCCCGCCGGCGATCCCGGCGGAGAGGAACCTGCGGCGGGAGGGGGTGCGGGGGACGAGGACCAGGTCGTCGGGGTGGGGGGCCACGCGACGCTCCTTCGAATCGAGGTTAGGTGAGGCAAACCTATCCGAAGCGTCCGAGGGGGGACGTGGCGACCCGTCCGGGCCGGGGGTGAACCATCTCAAACCTTGACATAAGGGAGAAATTCTCTTGACCCTGATCCTTTGAAACCAAGGTACACCGCTTAACGCGCCGTTAATGCTGCACCTTGACGGCCTTCGCCGAGAACGAATCGAAGCAAGTGGTTTAGATCACCAAGGGTTGGTCTACTCAACCTTCCATGCTCGCGCCTAGGGTGCGCTGGTGTTTGATCAGCAGCTCTCAGAGCACGGAAGCAGCGGCCGGGCAATGGCGCCCGGCGCTCCGCAGGGTGCCCCGGTCAGTGGCATCAGTGGTGGAGTCCCCGACCAGGGGACAGCTGGGGGAGCGGGGGACAAGGGTCTACGGGGCAACTCGGTGGGCCTGCTGGGCAGTGTGGTCCTGGGCGTTTCCACGGTCGCCCCGGTCTACTGCCTGACCGCGACACTCGGGCCGACCGTCACCGCGGTCGGCGTCCAGATGCCCGCCGTGTTCCTGGCCGGCTTCCTGCCGATGCTGCTCGTCGCGTTCGCCTACAAGGAGCTGAACAAGGACTTCCCGGACTGCGGCACGTCCTTCACCTGGACGGTCAAGGCCTTCGGCCCCCGGGTCGGCTGGATGGCCGGCTGGGGCCTGACCGTCGCGACCATCATCGTGCTGTCCAACCTGGCCGGGGTCGCGACCGAGTTCCTCTACCTGATGCTCGGCGAGATGACCGGCAGGAGCTGGGTCGCCGAACTCGACCAGAACCAGGCCGTCCACCTGCTCACCGTCGTCCTGCTGATCGCCGGCGCCACCGCGATGAGCTACCGGGGGATGACCGCCACCAAGTGGTTCCAGTACAGCCTGGTCGGCCTCCAACTCGCCGTGCTGGTGCTCTTCTCGGCCATCGCCGTCGGCAAGGCCGCCGCCGGCGACCTGCCCGACTCGATCGGCTTCTCGTTCTCCTGGCTCAACCCGCTCCAGGTCAGCTCCTTCAGCGCCTTCACCGCCGGCCTGTCACTGTCGATCTTCATGTACTGGGGCTGGGACACCTGTCTCACCATGAACGAGGAGACCCTCGGCAGCGCCAAGACCCCCGGCCGCGCCGCGATGGTCTCCATGGTCACCCTGGTCGGCTCGTACCTGCTGGTCGCGATCTCCGCCCAGATGTTCGCGGGCGTCGGCTCCACCGGCTTCGGCCTCAGCAACCCGGAGACCTCCGACAACGTCTTCGCCGCGCTCGCCCGCCCGGTCCTCGGCTCGCCGTGGAGCGTCCTGCTCTTCCTGGCCGTCGTCGCCAGCGCCGCCGCCAGCCTCCAGACCACCTTTATCCCGGTGGCCCGCACCCTGCTCGCGATGAGCGCCTACCGTGCCGTGCCGCCGCGCTTCGGCGCCGTCCACCCGCGCTTCCGCACCCCCGGGTACGCCACCGTCGCGGCCGGCATCGCCACCGCCGTCTTCTACGTCGGCATGAGCCTGATCAGCGAGAACGTCGTCCAGGACACCATCCTGGCGCTCGGCCTGATGATCTGCTTCTACTACGCGCTGACCGCGTTCGCCTGCGTCTGGTACTTCCGCCGCTCGCTGCGCACCGGCCCCCGCGACCTGTTCCTCAAGGGCATCGCCCCGCTGCTCGGCGGCGTGCTGCTGAGCGGGGTCTTCCTGCAGACCCTCACCGACGCCTGGAACCCGGACTACGGCAGCGGCGCCGTCTTCGGCATCGGCTCGGTGTTCGTCATCGGCGTCGGCATCCTGCTGCTCGGCGCCGTCCTGATGACCTGCTACGGGCTGGCCCGGCCGGAGTTCTTCCGCGGCGAGACGTTGCGCAAGGACACCCCCGCGCTGGTCGTCGAGGACTGAGAGGACCGACAGGACCGGGAGGACCGGGAGCGCCGAAAGCCGACCACGCCGCCGGGCACCGACGCTATCCTCGACCGCATGAAGCTCTACGCGGGCCAGTGCTGGTGGCCGTCCTGAGGGACGGCCACCCCACCCGCTTGACCAGGGCCGTCCGGAATGGACGGCCCTTTCGCGTTTCCCACGGAACGGGCCCCCGCCCCGGACGGCCGCCACCACCGCCGTACCGAGGAGAAACCCGATGACCACCGAGACGACCGCGACGACCCCGTCCGTGGCGACCACCGCCACCTTCACCGCCGATCCGGCCGGCCACCGCGTCCTCACCGGGGACCGCCCCACCGGACCGCTGCACCTCGGCCACTACTTCGGCACCCTGCACAACCGCGTCCAGCTCCAGAACCAGGGCGTCGAGATGTTCGTCGTGATCGCCGACTACCAGGTCATCACCGACCGGGACATCGCCGACCGGCTCGCCGAGCACACCGAGAACCTCGTTCTCGACTACCTCGCGGCCGGCCTCGACCCCGACCGCGCCACGATCTTCGCGCACAGCGCCGTCCCCGCCCTCAACCAACTGCTGCTGCCCTTCCTCAGCCTGGTCAGCGTCGCCGAACTGAACCGCAACCCCACCGTCAAGGACGAGATCGCGCACTCCCGCCAGTCCGCCGTCAACGGGCTGATGTTCACCTACCCCGCCCACCAGGCCGCCGACATCCTCTTCTGCAAGGCGAACCTCGTGCCGGTCGGCCAGGACCAGCTGCCCCACCTCGAAGTCGCCCGCACCATCGCCCGCCGCTTCAACGAGCGCTACCCGCACGCCGACGGCGGCGCCGTCTTCCCCACCCCCCGCGCACTGCTCTCCGACGCCCCGCTGCTGCTCGGCACCGACGGCGGCAAGATGAGCAAGAGCCGGGGCAACTCCGTCCCCCTCGGCGCGACCGAGGACGAGACCGCCCGGATCATCCGCGGCGCCAGGACCGATGCCGACCGTCGGATCGACTACGACCCGGCCAACCGGCCCGAGGTCTCCGGCCTCATCCTGCTCGCCGCGCTCTGCCAGGACCGCGCACCCGAGGAGATCGCCGAGGAAATCGGTGACGGCGGGGCCGCCGCGCTCAAGCGCACCGTCACCGACTCCGTCAACGAGTACCTCCGCCCCCTGCGCGCCCGCCGCGCCGAACTCGCCGCCGACCGAGGCCACCTGCGCCAGGTCCTGTGCGACGGGGCCGAACGCGCCAACGCCGTCGCCGACGCCACCCTCGACGAGGTCAGGAAGGTGATGGGGGCGATCTGAAGAACCGCCCCGCACCTCCGGCGCACCTTCGGGGCACCTTCGGCCCGAAGACGTCGGCTCGCGGACATCGGCCCGTCGACACGGGGGCATATCGTCACCGGGCGGCCTCGACCACGCCGAGGCCGCCCGTACCCGGCCTCCCCCGAAAGGCGTCCCGGCCCATGGACCAGCACCCGACCACGCCCGGCCAGGGTCTGACCCGCCCGCCACACCTGCGCCCCGGCGACCACATCGCCGTCGTCGCCCCCAGCGGCCCGATCGACTCCCAGCGGCTCACCGACGGCTGCGCGGTCCTCCGCTCCTGGGGCCTGCGGGTCACCGTCGCCCCGCACGTCCTCGACGCCCACCCCACCCTCGGCTACCTCGCCGGCACCGACGCCGACCGCGCCGCCGACCTCCAGTCCGCCTGGCTCGACCCCACCGTCGACGCCGTCATCTGCGCCCGTGGCGGCTACGGCGTCCACCGCATGGTCGACCTGCTCGACTGGGACGCCATGCGCGCCGTCCCGCCCAAGCCGTTCATCGGCTTCAGCGACGTCTCCTCCCTCCAGGAGGCCTTCGCCCAGCGGCTCGGCATCGCCACCCTCTACGGGCCGATGAGCGCGGCCGGCTCCTTCATCACCGACGGACCGACCGCCGAGCACCTGCGCCGCACCCTCTTCGAGCCCACGGCCACCACCGTGCTCACCTCACTGACCGCCACCACCCTCGTCCCCGGCCGCGCCCGGGGCGTCACCGCGGGCGGCTGCCTCCACGTCCTCGCGGCCGAGCGCGGCACGCCCGCCGCCCGGCCCTCCTACGCCGGCGGCATCCTGATCCTGGAGGACGTCCACGAGCAGCCGTACCAGCTCGATCGGCTCCTCACCCAGTTCCTGCGCTCCGGTGCGTTCGACGGGGTCGCCGGCATCGCGCTCGGCTCCTGGGACGGCTGCGGACGGCTCGACCGCGTCCGGGACGTCATGCTCGACCGCCTCGGCCCGCTCGGCATACCCGTCATCTGGGAACTCGGCTTCGGCCACTGCCCCTCCACCCTGACCGTCCCGCTCGGCGTCCCCGCCGTCCTCGACGCCGACGCCGGCACCCTCACCCTGGAGGTGCCCGCCCTCGCCGAGCGGTGAGGCCCGTGCCGGAGGTGAGTAGGGTGCGGCCATGAACGAGGACCGCCTCACCGCCCTCGCCCTCGGCTTCCTCCGGGGCCCGGGCAGCAACGCCCGCACGATCCTCGGACTTGCCGGCCCGCCCGCCGCCGGCAAGTCCACCCTGGCCCGGCACCTGGTCGCCGAGATCGAACGCGCCGAGGGCCCCGGCAGCGCCGCGTACGTCCCGCTCGACGGCTTCCACCTGTCCGCCGCCCAACTGGACCGCCTCGCCCTGACCCACCGCAAGGGCGCCCCCGCCACCTTCGACGCCCACGGCTACGTGGCCCTGCTGCGCCGCATCGCCGCCGACCGCTTCCAGGACATCTACGCCCCCGACTTCGACCGCACCCTCGACGAACCGGTCGCCGCCCGCCACGTCGTCCGCCCGCACACCCGCCTCGTCATCACCGAGGGCAACTACCTCGCCTCCACCGACGCCCCGTGGCCGGAGGCCCGCCGCCTGCTGCGTGAACTCTGGTACGTGGACACCGACGACGCCCTCCGCGAGGAGCGCCTGCTCCGCCGCCACCGCGACGGCGGCCGCGACGAGGCCACCGCCCGCCACTGGGTGACCGGCAACGACCACCCCAACGGCGAGTACGTGAAAGCCGGCCGCGCACTCTGCACCCGGACCGTCGCCGGCAGCGGCTTGCCCGCGACGCCGACCAGGGGTAGTGTTCTCTAGTCGCTCGGCAGGGAGCACCGGACACGCATCGGCGCGGACGGTCCCGGGGCGGCCAATCCTTTTGAAACACCATTTCCTGGTTCGGGCTGGGTCGCGTCTTGTCGCGGCTTGGTTCTTATTCGGCGTGTTCGTTTTATTGGATTGCGGTCGATTCGCTTTTCGGAGCGGGGATCGGCTAGAGTTTGAAACGTCGGACGGGGCGTCAAGCCGCAGAAGACACCAGCGAGTTGGATGAACGAAGCGCCGGAAACGGAGCGGAAAA